>NZ_JADGDZ010000087.1 GCF_016744625.1 Winogradskyella sp. | reverse complement strand
ACTATATATAGTAGAGCTTCAAAATGAGATTAAAATCGATTATTGACTATTTAATGCTTATATAAGCAATCATAACTGAATCACATTCTCTCAAATACCAAAATTCTTTAATACATAATCTATAACCTGAATCTTCTTTGATACAAGAATAATTGGAAATACTATGATTATTAATCTTTCACAACAATCATTTCCGAAGTATTATTCACTTTAATAATGTACAATCCAATAGCTGAAGAATTCAACTTTATTGAGGTTGTATTATTTAAGTTATTATAAGCTCTATTTTCTATATCTATTTTACGTCCTCTAACATCAAAAACTTTAATAGTATCTGTAATATTAGTATTACTAATAAAAATTTCTTTATTGGTTGTTGGATTTGGATATATAGTAATAGACTTATCATATTCTTCTATACTAAGTGAACCTTGAAAATAAGGCACTGCAAAATCAAAAACATCTTCAGCAACCGTTTGCCCAATAAAACGCCCAGGAATATCATCTGCTGGTGGATGAATACCTCCCCAAATTCTACTTAAACTTGTTTGGTCTGATGCGTCTCTGTAGGTTGCCCATTGTAACACAACATCTACAGAAGGTCCTTCTTCAAATACTAAAAACTCATTTGCCTTTGCCGTGAATTCACCCAAACCACCTGGAAAAAATTCACTTCCTGTAACCATAGTCATTAATTCTGCTGCGGCTCTTGAGTATGTTGAATGACCAGATACATAACCTGCAAATGGAGGTGTAACAAATGTTGGCCTTTGATAAGGATACCAATCTTCTGCCAAAATCCAACCTATGCCAGCTTGGTCAGTTTCTGTATCACTAATAAAGTCGTGACCTTTCCATGTATATAGCTTAATCTTACCAACATGCTGGTTAGCAAAACCTGCAAGTGGATCGCCTATTTCAACAACTTCAATATAATCTGTAATAAGTGGAATACCTCCAATATCATAATTATCTAAGGTATTATTAGTGCTTTGACCTTTTTCAGCCATTGAGCGAAGTGCAGAAATAGGACGTATATAATCATACCAACCTTTTACACTCCATGCAGAGATTGCAGAATCATGCATACCACCACCCATAATAAAATAGGTTTTGACATCCCATTCTAAAGGGTCTAGAATACTTCCTTCACCTTCAAAACGCTTTTCAAACTGCGGATGATCGTTTACATAATTTAAAATCGTAAACCAATGACCTGGTGGAGTTTCAGAATCTGGTCCATCTGCCCAAAATTCTGCAAGTACTCTTGCGTAATCACCTCTTGGCACCATATTAACTTCATATGAGCTTCCTGTAACAGGATTTAAAGAATGTCCATTACTATTTGATCCCCCTTCAAAAAAGTTGTAAAAACTAGAGTAATCTGCATAATCTGTTGGAAATGTACTTATATCTACATTACCAATGGAATTAGGTGAAATGTCCCACATGACTCCATCATTTTGATCTAAATGTGATTGCCAAACCGAGACCATTGAAAATCCCCATTTATAAGCATCACTATCTGCATTATCTTCAGTTAGACTAATATATGGTGGATCTGAAGGGTCATGGAATACATTAAAATCATTGCCATCTCTTTGAAATGTAACTTTATCTTCATCATTCAATGCAAATGAAAACACATTTCCCCATTCTGGGCTTAAAAACGGTGGAGTATCCGTATCTATAATTTCGCCACCTTGATCAATAAAGATATCCAACGCCAAAGGTTGCCAACGGTTTGGGTCATTAATTGGTGGGTTAACACCTGCATTAGCATCTAATGCATAAGGGTCGTTAACTGGTTCATAATAAGCATTATCGTAACCTGTTACTTCTCTAGAGCCGTCTTGCAGACCATAAGTAATCATAATTTGTGCCACATAATTACCAAATGCTGCTGCTTCTCCATCTTCATATAGTAATGATATAATGCTTGTGTCATAATCTAGCTTTTCCATCAATAAGTCAAGTCTTGCTTGCGTTTCATCTACGCCTGGAGAGTTTTGAAAACGATAAGACATTAAACGATACATAGCATAACTAATTGATTTACTCAACGACGTTTCCATGTCTTCGTTTGGTGTAAATTCTTCTAAAGTACTTGAATATCCATTTACGGTATTACCAATTAAATAAGGTGTGGCAACATTATCATAAACTGCCCAAATATCATACATAACTACACTGGTATGAAATAAGTTTCTAGCATGTACTGTTGGTCTGGCAAAATCATCTCTAATAGCCTCTAATAAAACTTCATTCCACAATCTTGCAATAGAAATATCTTCAGGAAGATTATCAACACCCAATTCTATATCAATTGCAACTTCTAAGCTAGAACATTGACTATCCATTTCTGTTACTGCTACACGACCAGAGTCTTCAAGATGCCATTTTACTGAAATAGTATTTGTGCCTTGACCACTTAAAAGTTCTCCTCCTGACACTTGCCATATTGCTGTTGAACCAGCAGTAATATTATAAGTATAAGTTTCTGTTCTTAAGAAAGAGGAGGTTGTATTACCATTTATAGTATGTGATGACAAATAAGTACATGAACCATCATCTAATGCTGCATTAGGATTATAATTACAAGATACTGAATCTGTACATCCGTATATTTTTTGACTAGGCTCAATATCTAAAACCTCAATTCCTTCGCCTTCTGTTGCTTTAATTGTAATATTAGAATCTAAATTATTGAAAGTTTCTACTAAACCAGATGGCCATTGAATTTCTAATTCGCTTATTTGTGTCGCATTATCTAAACCAAAATGAACACCTTGAAGGCTTTGACTTAAAAATCCTACTCCAGAATAATAACGCTTTAAAGTTCCATTAATTGTTGTCAGTGTTAACGTAGTTCCAATTGCATCACGATTAGATGTTGTACCTTCTAACTGAACCTTAAACCAATGCAAGGAAGGGTTTGTATCATCAAAATTTAAAGTCTTATTTTCATATAAAAACGATGATCCATCACTATTGGTTACAAATAAATCAATATCACCATCATTATCATAATCGAAATCAATAGCTTCTACACTAATCGTTTGTTCATTTAAACCTAATTCTGCAGAAGCATCTTCAAAGGTTTCTTGACCTTGTACAGTAAGATTTCTAAAATAAAAATTAGGTTCTTTACTTCTCCCTTCAAATAGATAACCATTGGTTACAAACAAATCTTCATCACCATCTAAATCGAAATCAGAAAATTTTGTTCCCCAAGCCCAATTTGTATTACCAACGTTAAGCACATCTGCAACTTCAGTGAAGGTATTATCTCCATTATTATTTAGAAAGAAATTGTTGTCTGTTGCTGTTATAAATATGTCAAAATTACCATCATTATTATAATCACTTATGGCAATACTTGTATTATCTCCTATGGTATTAAAACCATATCCAACAGCTTCATCTGTAAAAGTATTTCCGCTGTTATTGACATAAAGATTATTAGGTTCATCGGAATCATTAGAGACTAATAAATCAATAAAACCATCTGAGTTAAAGTCGAAAGGCAATGCTGTATAACTTGCTAAATCTGTTGATGCTTCAATTCCAGTAGAGATTGTTACATCTGAAAATGTACTGTTTCCATTATTCTTATACAATTGATTAGTACCACATTCTCCCCAATCGCTTATGTAAATATCTAATAAGCCATCATTATTATAATCGAACCATGTCGCTCCAGTATTTTGACATTCATTAGTGGTATCGAACCCAGAAATCCCTGTGACATTTGCAAACGTACCATTTCCTAAATTTCTCCACAATTGTACTTTGAGTGAATAGGTTAAAAATAAATCTGGAAAACCATCATTATTATAATCTCCCCAAGATGCACCGCTTTTATTTCCATCTAAACCCAAATAATCGTCGCCTCCTTCTTCTTGAGATAATAAATCTTCAAAACCTGCAACCTCAGTAACATCTGAGAATGTACCATCATTATTATTGCTAAATAATCTGCTAATGGTTTTAGGACTATTTGGCTCGTCTTTTGCTTTTGCAACTACAAAAATATCGAGATCATTATCTCCATCGTAATCTGCAACTGCAACACCATTATTTTCTTCTAAAAGCCCTAATCCAACGATGCTCTCAACTCTCTCAAAAGTTTGACCACTTATATTATGGCAAAAAAATACATATGTAATTAATAATAAGTAATAATTTCTCATAATAAGATTTTTATCTCTAAATATAGTGGAAATAGAATTCTGTAAAAATTTTAGCAATAAAATATCGACCAAATAAAATAAACATCGTTATAAGAGAAGATAAATACTTTATTGTTTAAAAGAAGTTAGCTATGATTATTTACAAAAGCATCCATTACAGCATCACTTACTCCCATATTACTAAAACCACCATCATTATATAAGTTTTGCAAAGTAACTCGCTTTGTTAAATCACTAAATAAAGACACTGTATAATTAGCACAATCCATAGCAGTTGCATTACCTAATGGAGACATTTTTTCTGCATAAGCAATAAACCCATCAAAGCCTTTTACTCCACTACCTGCTGTTGTTGGTGTTGGTGATTGCGAAATGGTGTTTACACGTACATTCTTATCTCTACCAAAGAAATACCCAAAGCTACGTGCTATACTTTCTAAATAGGCTTTATTATCCGCCATATCATTATAATCCGGAAATACACGTTGTGCAGCCATATAAGTTAAAGCAACGATACTTCCCCATTCATTCATCGCATCTGCTTTGTATAGCGTTTGCATTGTTTTATGAAAAGACATTGCAGAAACGTCTGTTCCTTTTTGAGTCCATGCATAATTTTGGTCTGTATAATGTTTCCCTTTTCTTACATTGATAGACATACCAATAGAATGCAAAACAAAATCTAACTTACCTCCTAAGATTTCCATAGACTGCTCTATCAGATTCTGCAAATCTTCTTCAGAAGTTGCATCTGCAGGAATAATTTGAGAACCCGTCTTTTCTGCCAACTCATTAATCTGTCCCATTCGCATAGCAACTGGTGCGTTAGTCAATACAAATGTACCTCCTTCTTCATGCACACGTTCTGCAGTTTTCCATGCAATAGAATTTGCGTCTAATGCTCCGAATATGATTCCTTTTTTTCCTTTAAGTAAGTTATACATAGTGTTATTTTTAATTAGTCGATTGTTGTAATATTTAAATTCAATATATGATGATAAGCCTAGCTAAGCTAAATTTTTGATTTTACACCTCTTAAAATGACAAATCAATTAAGTAATTGTCTGGCATGTGCCATAGCAGATTCTGTAATGCTTAAACCACCTAGCATTTGTGCAATTTCTACAATGCGCTCTTCTTCATTTAATCTTTTAAGCTGCGTATGTGTTACATCCTCTACATCTGTTTTAAATACTTTATAATGAGAATCTCCTTTAGCTGCAATTTGTGGCAGATGCGTAATTGTAAACACCTGCATTTTATGACTCATTTGTTTCATAATGTTTCCCATTTTATTAGAAATTTCTCCAGAAACACCTGTATCAATTTCATCAAACATTATAGAAGGCAATTGAATATATTCAGCTAAAATAGATTTTATAGCTAGCATAATACGAGATAATTCACCACCTGAGGCTGCTTTTTTAAGCGCATTATAGCTCGATCCTTTATTAGCCATAAATAAAAACTGCAAACTGTCTTTTCCGTTTATAGCAAAATGACCTAAACGAGTGAGTTCAATTTTAAATTTAGCATTAGGCATTCCTAAATCTGCAAGAAGAGCTTCTAATTTTAAAACAAAAGTCGGTATTACAGCTTTTCTATTTTGATGTATTTTTTGAGCAATTTGACTGAGTTCTTCTTCTACTTGAAGAATTTCTTGTTCTTTATTTGTTATCGTAGCATCTAAACTTTCAGTATTGTTTATTTTAGATTGAAGTTGATTCTTTATAGTAATTAAATCATCAATTCCTAAAACAGAGTGCTTCTGAAACAAGTTATTTATAATTTGAAGTTTACTATTGACACGTTCCAATTCTTGAGGGTCTGAGGATAGATTATCTTCAAGATTATCTAGCTCTACTAAAATATCGTCTAACTCTATACTAATGCTTACAATTCGCTCATTAATGATTTCGTAAGCTTTTCCATGACTTGAGATTTTAGATAATTCTTGTTTTACTGAATTGAGTTGATCTATAGTTCCTAAATCTTCCGCATTTAAAATTGCCTTAGCTCTACTCAACTTCTCACCTATAACTTCCACGTTATTTAACTCTTCATACTGAGCTTCTAAATCTTCAATATTAACAGATTCTAAATCTACTTCGTTCAACTCTTTAGAAAGAAAAAGATTATAATCATATTCCTTAATCATCTCAGTTTTAGAATTCTTTATTTCTTCTAAGGATTTCTGAAGCGATTTATATAATCTTAAAGACTTTGAGAACTTATCTAAGCTAAGTTTGTTTTTAGCTAATGCATCGATAACTTGAAACTGATAATCGTCTTGCGTAAGTTGTTGTGTTTGATGTTGTGAATGGATATCTATAAGATGATTACTTAAAGCAACCAAGCTCTCTAAGGTCACTGGTGTATCATTAATAAAAGCTCTCGATTTACCCGAAGGCAAAATCTCTCGTCTAATGATGGTTTGCACATCATAATCTAAATCTAAAGATTTAAATAACCGCTTTAAATTATAATTAGCAATGTCAAAAACTCCTTCGATAATGCACTTTTCTTCGCTATTTTTTACTTGACTTAAATCTGCACGCTTTCCTAAAATTAAGGATAGCCCTCCTAATAATATAGATTTACCTGCTCCAGTTTCTCCTGTAATAATAGAAAGTCCATTATTAAACCGTACAGTAAGCTCATCGATTAGTGCGTAATTTTTTATGTATAATGAAGTGAGCAAGAATTCTTTTGATTTATGAATACAAAATTAAGTTTTTACTATCTCATAACATGAAATAGGTACAAAAATATTCAAGATTCTGAAATGAATTTAGAATAACAAATTTAAGTTATGAAGTAAATTTAGGGATTTTTAAAACTTAATGTTTCTCCATTTTTGAGAATGCATAGGTGCTATTCTGTTTAAAATATCAATAGCTTCTGTGACATTTACACTTGGTCCACCAGAAAGAACATCCATTATTTCGTCGGACTTTGCATCAAAAAACACACGCATTAAATACGAATTTGGTCGGCTTCTATGAACTTTCTGTAATTCTGACAACGCAGATATTACCTGTGCTTTTCCTTTCTTAGAACTCTCGCTCATTACATCTAAACCTCCAATATGATAATTATACATAGTAGACCTCATCTCTTTAAATGTTGGAGACATTAGATTATCAATAAGAGCGAAACGCGATTGTAAACCATCTTCTAATTTCCATCCTTGTCCGTTTAGCTGTTGCGAATAGTTAGCAATAGTTTGTGCTTGTTTTAAGTATTCAGTACCTCCATTAAGTGCAAAAGAATCACCATCCATTCCTAAAATCATATACACATGAAAAGATAATACAGAAATTAAGTTAGACTCAAACTGAATTGGATTATAAACTAGGTTTTGAAACTCTAAATATTGAAAGTTAAAGTCCTTATCATTATAGTTATAAACTGGCGAGCTATAGGTTGAATTATAAATAGGTCTCGACGATGATACTTGAAGCGATGCAGAAAACAAATCATTACTATATTCTCTAACATTAATAACCATACTGCAATTAATACGCTCTTGCTGACCAAAAGATTTATTAGTCCATTGTGTATTATTTACAAACTCTGTTAATTGCTTTTCTAGAGTTTTGAAAACAACATTATTTTCGTTTCCTGTTTGTTGTGCAATAACATTAACTGTGCAGTTTAACTCTTGTGAGAAAGAAACTACAGTAAATAAAAAGGCTAATAAAACTAATATCTTACGCATCTAGTTGTTTTAATATTTGTTGCATTAAATCCTTAGCGACTTCTGCTTTAGATTTAAGCTTGTTTTCTATAACTTCTTCTGACGATGTTATAAATGTAACTTTATTTGTGGACACTCCAAAACCTGCTCCTTTATCTTGTAAAGAATTTAGAACAATTAAATCTAAATTCTTGGACTTTAACTTGCCTTTGGCATGTTCTAATTCATTATTAGTTTCGAGTGCAAAACCAACTAAAAATTGATTGGCCTTAATCTCACCAAGTGATTTTAAAATATCCTTAGTTTTTTCTAACTCTATACTAAACGCTGAATCTTTCTTTTTTATTTTCTGATTCGCTACAGTTTTTGGTCTGTAGTCAGCAACTGCTGCTGAAAGTATAGCAATATCCGAAGATTTAAAATGCTTGTGTACCTCATTATACATCTCATCTGCACTCACAACAGGCTTAATACTTACATGACTATGAGATAAATTTTGATGTGTTGGTCCAGTTACTAAAATAACTTCTGCACCAAGATTCGCTGCTGCATTCGCTATTTCAAATCCCATTTTTCCGCTCGAGTGATTTCCTATAAATCGTACAGGATCTAAAGCTTCATAAGTTGGGCCTGCTGTAATTAAAATTTGCTTTCCTTTTAGAGGTAGTTGATCTAAAATATCTTTTTCAATAAAACGAATAATATCCTCAGGTTCTGCCATACGACCTTCACCAACCAAGCCACTTGCTAACTCACCAGTTCCTGCAGGAATTAATTCATTTCCGTAAGATGTCAATTTTTCGAATGACGCTTCAGTCGATTCATGTTTATACATATCTAAATCCATTGCGGGAGCGAAATACACAGGGCATTTTGCTGATAGATATGTTGCCAAAAGAATGTTATCACAAACTCCGTTCGCCATCTTAGCCATTGTATTTGCAGTTGCAGGTGCTATCACAAATATATCTGCCCAAAGCCCTAAATCAACATGGTTGTTCCAAACTTGGTTATTATCTTCTTCATCAACAAAGGATGAATACACAGGATTTTTAGAAAGTGTAGAAAGTGTAAGTGGAGTTATAAAATCTTTAGAAGCAGGCGTCATAACAACTTTTACGTTTGCGCCTGCTTTAATAAATAATCGTACTAAACTAGCAGATTTATATGCAGCAATACCAGCAGTAATGCCTAATAAAATATTTTTGTCTTTTAGAATAGACATCTATAGTCTAGTGCTCTGGCTGAGGATCCTCAGTATTTCTGTGATAAATCTTATCATCTAACCATTCTTTAACTGCTAAAGCGTGTGGTTTTGGTAACTTTTCATAAAACTTAGATACTTCAATTTGTTCTTTGTTTTCAAAAATTTCTTCAAGACTATCGTTATAAGTTGCAAACTCTTCAAGCTTGTCAATTAACTCACGTCTAATATCTGTGTTAATTTGTTCTGCACGTTTAGCAATTACAGAAATAGCTTCGTAGATATTATCCGTTGGAGCATCGATTTCGTTTCTGTTGTAAGTAATAGAACTTACTGGTGCATCAGTCTTTTTTAAATCCATCATTATAATGCTTAACTTTTAGTGTTAATTGTATTTAATTCTTGTTGTAATTTATCTTTCATCATCGTTGCATCTTCCAAAAATTCAGAATTTGAAAATGCTCTCTTTAATGATTCATAATAGCCTATAGCTTCTTTTATACGTTCTCTCTTTAAATAATCTACACTCTTAACTGCAAGGTTATGAGCTGCATCAAATCTATAAAATAACGCCTCATTTCTTAGTGTCGTACCTGGAAACTCAAGTAAAAAATTATTGAATGCTTTAATAGATGCTTTATAATCTCTAATTAAATCATACTGTTTAGCAATTTCAAATGCCTTTTTCTCTAATTTATAATCTAACTCTTTAACCAGTTTATTGGCTTCAGCTAAATACTGAGAATCTGGATAAGCGTTTACAAATAACTGCAACTTCTCTATAGCTTCAACCGTCTCCTTCTGTTCTTTAGAATATACAGGAGAATTAAAATAATAGCCTTTAGCAGCTAAATAAGCAGCCTCTTCAATTTTCTCACTAGCAGAGTAAAGATCTGTAAATTTATCAAAATGATAACTTGCTATATAATAATCACCTAGCTTATAAGAACACATAGCATGCATAAATGTCAATTTTTCTCCTTGAGGTTTCCCTCTATATTTTGGAAGAATTTGTTCAAATATGCGATGTGCTTTAGCCCATTTTTCGGCTTCAAAAAGTTCTGTACCCATTTCAAACTTCTCTGCAACGTTTTCAGATCTTAAAGCTTTCTGAAAATCAGAGCATGAAACAAATAGAATACTTATTAATAGTATGTAAAGTCCTTTCTTCATAAATTTTAAACAGAATGCAAAAGTATGCATTATTAACGGATTTAGAAAACAAAAATTATATGCTAAAATAAGGGTTGTTTTTAGTGTTAAAACTAATTTAGATTAAGTTTAACTTTTACCTAGAATTTTCAATTCATTTTTGATGATTTCTTTAAGTGCATCTGTTGCCTCTACAAGTGGTAAACGCACATGAGATTTAGAGATATTTAATCCGTCTAACACAGCCTTTATACCAGCAGGATTGTTTTCAGAAAAAATCAGCCCTACTATCGGCATTAATTTAAAGTGAATATCATACGCTTCCTTGGCTTTACCTGCAATACCTAGACGAATCATTTGAGAGAATTCTTTAGGCAACGCTTGACCAATTACAGAAATCACACCAGATCCACCTGCTAAGGCTACACCTAAGGCTAAATCATCATCACCAGACAACACCAAGAAATCTTTTGGCTTAGTTCTCAATAATTCTAAATATTGATGGACATTATTACCTGCCTCTTTAACAGCCACAATATTATTAAAATCTTTTGCTAATCTTAAAGTAGTTTCAGGAGACATGTTAGACGCTGTTCTTCCAGGCACATTATATAATATAATTGGCTTTGGTGCTACTTCTGCAATGGCTTTAAAATGCTGATAAATCCCTTCTTGAGTTGGTTTGCTATAATATGGTGACACTGACAAAATACCGTCTATATCAGAAAAATCAGTTGACTTAATTTCATTAACAACATTAGCCGTGTTATTTCCACCAACACCTAAAACCAATGGTAATCTGCCTTTATTAACTTCCGAAATAAATTTAATTAACTGCTTCTTCTCTTCAGCAGTTACTGTAACACTTTCTCCTGTAGTACCACTGATTACTAAGTAATCTGTACCGTTTTCAATGTTATATTCAACCAAGCGCTCTAACGCATCAAAATCGATGCTTAAATCTGAGTTAAAAGGTGTTATTAAAGCTACACCTGTGCCTATAAATTTGGTCATTATAATTTATTTAGAATGTTTAAGTATTTTTTAAATTCTCGTTTAAATATCTGTATTTCTTTAGGCTTAACATTAATAATGAGATCATATAATCGCTCATCGTTTCGAGATAAACCCACTTTTAAATTTGCTTTAGAAGCTGCTGTTATTAAATTTAACTGCAATGTTTCTTCTTTATAATAACTTATCAAAACATCATAAGTTTCATCAATAAAGTCTTGCAAGTCAGTATTATTTATTTTTCCTTTCCATCCAAAATCTTTAGGACTATAATAAGTATCCCATTGATTATGATCTAATCTATCATCAGTTGTAAATGCAATTATCTTATGCTTTGGTGACGTTAAATTCAAAGCCTTAAAAAAAGCTTTAAACGTCTCAAAATCATCATACTCCTTTGCATTTAATAAAACCGCAATTGTCTTTACTTTATTGTTATTTACCGCAGCTTTACGCGCAGCCAACAATTTGTTGACATATTTTTGATTTGATTTTTCTTTAAATGCCTTTAAAATCATTTACCTTTAGACTTTGTGCAAATTTAATAAAAGCACTCACATTTTGCTGTAAACTCTATATAAGTTATTCAATGACTAGTAAACATCTATTAAAACTCTGTCTCTTACTGCTTATTTTTTCGTGTCAATCTTCACATATTTCAAAAATTGAAGGTAAAAGACTAAATATTGACGAAAAACTAACGTCTAATCAAGACATAGAAAATTTCATAAAACCATACAGAGAAAGAGTAAATAACGATTTAGACAGTGTAATTTCTTATGCACCAGAAACCTATTCTAAATCTAATGGTGAATTAAATACTGCTATTGGAAATTTAATGGCAGATGCAGTGTATAGTGAAGGTAATCCTATTTTTAATAAACGAACTGGTAATAATATTGACTTCGTACTGTTGAATCATGGTGGTATTCGTGCTATAATTTCGAAAGGAAATATAACATCCAGAACAGCCTATGAAGTTATGCCTTTTGAAAACTCTGTAGTAGTTGTAGCATTAAAAGGTAAACAAGTAAATGACATGTTTACTTATTTATCTAAAGCGAAGCGAGCGCATCCTGTATCTAGTCAGTTTCAACTAACGCTAGACAAAGACTTTGAAATTTCTTCAGCTAGCATAAATGGAAAACCAGTAGACATAGAAGAAACATACTATGTTGCAACAAACGATTACCTATATAATGGTGGAGATAGAATGACATTTTTCCATCCAAATGAAGGCCTTTATGTTTTGGATTATAAAATTAGAAATGTACTAATCGATTATTTCAAAAAACAAGATACTCTGAGCCCTAAACGCGATAATCGTTTTATTAAACATAACAACTAAGTCATGAAGAGAAGAGAATTTATACAACAATCTACAGCTGCTACAGCTTTAGCAGGTATTGGCGGATTAGGTTTACAATCTTTTATGTCATCAGAAACTAAAAAAATAACTATTCTTCATACTAATGATGTACATAGTCATATCGATCCTTTTGGACCAGATGATGGTAGAAATGCAAATAAAGGAGGAGTTGCTAGACGTGCAACTTTAGTAGAATCTATTAGAAAAGAAAATCCGAATACCTTATTATTAGATGCTGGCGATATTTTTCAAGGCACTCCATACTTTAATTATTATGGAGGTGAGCTAGAATTTAAACTAATGAGTATGTTAGATTATGATTTAGCAACTATAGGTAATCACGATTTTGATAATGGAATAGACGGTTTGTACAAACAATTGCCACATGCAAAATTCGATTTTGTTTCGGCAAATTACGATTTCTCTAATACAGTAATGGATACCCATGTAAAACCCTATAAAACCTTTATTAAAAACGGGATTAAAATTGGTGTATTTGGCCTAGGTATTCAATTAGAAGGCTTAGTAGATAAAAAAATGTATAAAGAAACGGTTTACCACAACCCTATAGAGGTTGCTCAAGACATGTCTCGTCTCTTAAAGGAAGAGCAGTCTTGCGATTTAGTGATTTGTTTATCTCATATTGGTTATCACTATAAAAAAAGTCCGGATAGAGTTAGCGATATAAATTTGGCTAGAGCAACAAAGGATATCGACCTTATTATTGGAGGACATACACACACTTTTTTACCAAAACCGACTATCGAAAAAAATAGCGCAGGAAAAAATGTATTGGTTAATCAAGTTGGTGCATATGGACTATATCTAGGGAAAATCGACTTTTATTTTGAACCTGGAAAAGCTACAAAAGCGGAAGGAGCTTCAATAATTGTTTAATGAATTTGTAAGTATCTAAAATTGAAACGTCTAAGATTTCAACTCAACCATTAAAAAATGAAATCTAACAAAATCATCCTAGTACTTCGTATTGTAGTCGCAATCATATTAATTCAGACACTTCGTTTTAAATTCACCGCACATCCAGATAGCGTTTATATTTTTGAAACCGTAGGTTTAGAACCTTTTGGAAGAATAGCAATTGGAGTCTTAGAACTTATTGCTGGTATTTTACTTCTTATACCAAAAACAATATGGGCTGGTGCTGCATTATCACTTGGTCTAATAGGAGGTGCAATTATGATGCACTTAACGCAATTAGGTATTGAAGTAAAAGGTGATGGAGGTGTATTATTTTATACTGCAGTTATCACTTTTATATTAAGTGCTATTATTTTATATTCTCAAAGAAAAGAGATTCCTTTTATTGGCGAAAAATTAAACTTCTAATTGTTCATCTGTATATTCAGGTTCTGGGCCTGTAAATTCTAACTGCGATTGCAGATATAAGAATACAAATGCAACTACCAAGAAGAACGAGTAGATAAAGCCTAAATCATTATTATTCTCCAATATGTAGTAGTATGACAGTTGAATGATTTCAGAAAATACAATACAAATAGCGCCTACTAAAAACAACATGGACTTATTATCATTTCGGTACATATAATTAATTAGAGTTACAGATAATAAAATCATTATTACTGCATTATACCCATATTCTAAAGCGTATTCATAGAATGAAAATACATTCTCTGTTGTTGCAGAAACTATGGATACACAAAATACATCTAGAACAACCAATATTAAGATAGGAATAGAAAGTTCAGAAAACACAGCTTTTAAATCTAATCCTCTAAGTATTTTAAAGATTAGAAACATATACGACACTATATATAGTAGATTAGCACCATAATAATAGTAGTCTGGTTCACCATACTCTATTTGTGGACCATAATAGGCATAAACGCTTAGCAATTGTGCTAAAGCAAATATTACTAAAAACCAAAAGAAATACACTAATGCGTAAAAACAGCTTCATTAATGGGTTGATTTAATACTTTTACAATATCTTTTACCAATCTGTGTACAATTGGTTGTCCTGCTACAGGAATTAATGGTTTTGGCACTGTTAAACTATGTGGACGTAAACGTGAGCCACGACCTGCCATTGGTACTATTATTTTCATATTGTTAATCTCTTAAGTCCTTTATTTATTTTACTCCTGTACTACCAAATCCGCCTTCGCCACGAGATGTTTCAGAAAGCGTTTCTACTTCAATCCATTCTGCACGTTCATGTTT
>NZ_JADGDZ010000086.1 GCF_016744625.1 Winogradskyella sp. | reverse complement strand
TCCTTACCATCAATTATGGTTTGCTTATTCTGGGAGAATTGAGAAGGTGAAAGAAGTGTATATAGAATCAGAATATGATAAGTATGAAGATGAAATGAGAGATAAAGACTTTGAGATAACTGTTACTGGGTTAAGAAGGCTCTATTATGAAAAATAAAAATGAATGTACCTGTAACTGTTCATCTTGTAAAGATGGTCAGTGTGCCAATTGTACTTGTGATAACTGTACATGTACCAATTGTAATTGTTAAATTAACGCCAGTTTAAGTGTTTAGAGAATCGCTTAAACTGGCTTTAAATATTTATAGTATGACAACAAAAGAGGTTTGGACAACTTATGCTGAAGACTTAAGACGATTTATTTTAAGTAAGGTTAAAGATGCAGTAATTACTGAAGATATTTTGCAAGACACTTTTATTAAAGTGCACACCAAGTTGCATACAATAAAAGACATGAGTAAACTGAAGCCTTGGTTGTTTTCAGTGGCAAGGTATACCCTTTTAGATTATTTTAAGGCATCAAAAAAAACATTTCAGATAGTCGGTTTAGAGATAGAAGCGGATGCTACAATTAATGAACATTCTGAGCAAGATTGCTTGAGAGGCATCTTAAAAAACTTACCAAAAAAATACAGAGATCCTTTGTTTTTGTCTGATATAAAAGGAATGAAACAACAAGAGATAGCACATCAATTAAAACTACCATTGTCAACAGTGAAATCACAAATACAACGTGCTAGAAAGCAAATTGCACAAGGATTTATGGATTGTTGTGGTTTTGTGATGAATGAAGAAGGTTATTTGGTTGGAGAAATACAAGACAAAGCAGATTGTAAAGTATGCCATTAATAGTATCTTTGCAGAATAATAGATAAGCTAAGAATCTGGCTATTGTTTTATAATATTAAAATGTCTTTCAAAAAATTACATCCTTTATTAAAAGAATCATTAGAAAATGCAGGTTTTGAAACTTCTAACGCATTTCAGAAAAAAGTATTACCAACATTAAAAGGTGGAGCAGATACTTATGTTATAGCACCAAAAGGAAGTGGTAAAACAACAGCTCTTATAATTGCAACTATTCATAAGTTAAAAGCTGCTGCTTTTGAAGATTCTCCACGTGCAATTATCGTTGCTAAAGATAAAACTGATGTCATAAAGTTAAAAGATGAATTTGAAAGATATACAAAAAACACAGATTTAAGAGTCTATGCGCTTTATGATGGTTATGATATTGAAAAGCAAAAAACGGAAGTGTATTACGGTCAAGATATTGTTATAGCATCTCCTGCGCGTTTAAGTAAGCTTTATTTTTTAAATGGTATTCATCTTGGTGAAATTCAATTATTTGCTGTTGAAGATGCGGATTATTTGGGTAGAAATAATGCTTATAATTATATTTTAAGGTTGTCTGAAAGTATGAGTAAATGTCAGTTTGTGATTATTGCAGATGAGATCAATTCTAAAATAAAAAATTACCAGAATTCATTTATGAGTAATGCACAATTAGTTAAGCAGAAGTAATTTATAGTTAGACTAACTATAAAGTCATCATCCAGCTACGTTGTAACTTTCGGAACTTTTTTAATTCACCACGAAGAATAGGTAAATAATCTCTACCATTACTATTAGAATCCTCTAAACGTTTACAATTATTGTATAGGTTATAAGTTAATTGATCTAAGCTTTCTAAATGCTTATGTTTTTTGTCTGAAAAGCGTTCGCGCTCCGCATTAATAATCTCTGGAGCTAGATTAGTAGATTGCTGTACAATATCGCCTGAAAAATAAATATGACTATCCTCTTTACCATCTGAATTTAAATAAGATAAATCTTGATTTAAATAAGTTGATATGTTTCGAGAAAGCATAATAATATCCATTGCCTTTTTATAAATAGGCAAATCAAATAAATGGGATGGTAGGTTGTAATTCATTTTTCAATAGCAATGCATACGAAATTAAGAACTAGTAGCTACACTTAACTTTAATATTTAAAGTAATTATGTATATTTACTTTAATTTTTATTTTATTAAAGCAATATTACTTTAA
Source organism: Winogradskyella sp. (assembly GCF_016744625.1). GTDB lineage: Bacteria > Bacteroidota > Bacteroidia > Flavobacteriales > Flavobacteriaceae > Winogradskyella. The sequence goes on along the minus strand of NZ_JADGDZ010000086.1, from coordinate 12,913 downwards.
AATGAGTGTAGATAGTCTGAACTGGAAGATTTTAAAGTGCCTTCAACAGAATGCACGTATGTCTAATGCAGAGATTGGAAGACGTGTTGGAGTAAGCTCACCTGCTGTTAGTGAGAGAATTAAGAAGATGGAGGATGCCGAAATTATTGAAGGCTATACCACTTTTATTTCCCATTTTGAGGTAGGTTATCAACTAAAGGCTTTAATTACGTTGCGTGCTTTTATGGGAATGTTAAAACCGTTTTTAGAAAAAGTAAAGACCTATGACGAGGTGGTAAATTGTTACCGAATTACTGGCAACGAAAATATTGTGATGGAAGTTGTCTTAAAAAACCAAAAACACCTTGAGTCATTTATAGATCAACTGATTAGTTATGGTGAAACTAAAACGCAAATCGTATTGTCTCATGTTGTTAAGCATAGTGAGGTGAAGCCTTTAAAATAAAATGTCTATTCAAAAATTTTATCTGGATAATCCCATTCTTTTGCTCTCAATAATTTATTTATTATAGAAAAATAATCTTCACCATAGTATTTATAGAATTTCCCATCAGTCCTTATTATGAAAAACCCAGAGCAATTTTTATCAGATATAAAAATATTGTTTTTAATAAATCCGTTATCTAGAATCCAACCAGAATTGTTATCTGCATATTTTGTGAAAAATGATTTTTTTGTGTATACTAAAATATTTTTTGCATTGTAATTAATAGATATTTTATCAGAAGAATTTTTATAACTTCTTAATACATTCTTTTCGTATTCTACATTATTAGATTTTACAATACAATTATGTCCTTTTTGAAAATAGTTGATAAGAATTGTTTTAGAAGTGTCAATAGTAATGTTAAGGTTTTCTTCTAATGCTTTGTAGAATAAATTTAAATCTTGATTATCCATTTTGCCAAACTGACCATCTATTGATTTAATATATTCTCTATTGTATTTGTTATTTACAGCGTTATCTGTATTGTTTTTTGCTCCACAGGATATAAAAATTATGACAAATAAAATTAAGATAGATTTCATATGGTAAAATTATTTTTTTATAATCAAATGCGGAACGTCTTCTAAATTCCAGTCAATAACCAAACCATCTGCTAAAGATTGAGCTATAGTTTTTCCATACAAATGTTCACTTAAATACAATGCAGTTTCAAAAGATTTTGCTCCACCAGCGGAGGTGATGTATTTACCATCATGTACAAAGAGAACTTTTTTTCGAATGTCTAATTCTGGGAACATATCAAGCATTTTGTCAATATCACTAGGGAAAGTTGTAGAAATGACATCATCTAATAAGCCAGCTTTGGCTAATACAAAAGCACCATCGCAATGTGATGTTATATATTGAGCTTCTTTATCTACCTTCTTTACAAAATCTAACATTACTTCGTCTTCCAAATCCGAATCTAAATGATGCTCAGCACTTGGTACAACTAAAATATCAATTTTTGGAAGCGTATCAGTGATATAGTTATAATCTGGCAATAATCGCATACCTTCAAAAGTGGTAATTGGATTATCTGTATTAGCAACAGTAAAGACATTCATGGCTTTTATACTATCTCTAAACATGGTATGCTGAAAAATATCAAAAGGAGCAGTAAGCTCAGTGTTAAATGTACCATCCATGATTAAGAAAGCTACGTTATAACGGTTAGGCTCTAGCTTAGGAAACTGCTTATCATTCTGAACTTGTTTCAGAATCTCACTAGATGTATTTTTTTTATCCTGATTAGAATTACAGCTTGCAATTAATATGACAATAAAAAGTAATATTATTTTATTCATTTTTAAAATTTTAAACTTAGATGCTGAATCAAGTTTAGCATGACAAAACCTACAGAATTAGTTAATTCTCCATGGTGGATTCTTCCGATTATGTCCTGCGTTATAAATGATAATCTGATGTCCATCAGGATCCTTTAAATTCACATCAGTCCACAGCCAAGGTTGTTCAGTAATTTCAGTATTAAAAGTAATACCTTTTTCTTTGAGTTCCGAAACTGTTTTAGAAAGATTCTCAACTTCAAAATACAATGTTATTTTATTTCCTTCAGGAAGTTCATCAACACTATGAATTGAAAATGTAGAATCTCCATTAGGACATTCAAACCGAACATATCTTGGTAAGGCATCTACAATTAAGTTTAAGCCTAATGTTTTATAAAATGTTGTTGATTTTGCAACATCCAAAGATGAGATTGTCACTTGATTTAAATTCATATATTTTCCTTTTTTAAACTTCGTTTTAAATACAATAAAAGTAAGATTCCAATTAGCCCAAGACCTAGCATAATGTACCAGGTATAATTATAGCCAAAATGATCTACCAATCGTAATCCTGCATTGTGTCCAAAAATATGAGCTATGGAAAATGACATCACATACATAGACAAATATTCACCTTGCTTTCCTTTTTTCGCTCTACTCATAGCAAAAGCATTAGAAAACGGAAATGCAATCATTTCACCAATAGTCATTAACAACATACCTATAAGCAATATACCAACCCAAGAGGTTAGGTTAAGTACATAAAAACTTAATGCTGTTAAAATCAGACCAATAATCATGAGTCCAACTTTTGTGTATCTGCTATGTTCTAGCCACTTAATTAATGGCATTTCTAATATAAATATAAACAAGCCATTTAAACCTAAAAGCAAACCAATTTCAAATTCTGACAACGAGTGAATATCTTTATAGTACAATGGTATTGTAGAGAAATATTGCAAGAATATAATTCCGAAAATGATCATTGCCGCAAAGAATATCCAAAAAGGTTTGTCCTTGTAAACAGATACAGGATTTTCAACAATAATATTATCTACTGGTTTTGCTACTCTTGGATTCAACACTTTAATCAGTAGAAGTGTAGCTAAAATACAAGTAATACCATCTATCCAAAACAGACCTCCATAACCCATAGTAGTTATGATGATACCACCTATGGCTGGTCCTGCAGAAAATCCTAGATTTATTGCTAAACGGATGAGAGTTACCGATCTTGTTTTGTTTTCTGGTTTACTATAAACGCTCATAGCTACAAACATTGCTGGTCTAAATGTATCAGCAACAACCATTACCAAAAAGATACCTACACAAAGACTAGCAAAAGTGTTTAAGAATTGTAAGGCTATAAATAAAAAACCAGTAGACAAGAGACTTCTTGCCATAACTTTATAATAGCCAATAGTATCTGTGAGTTTCCCTCCTATCCATGTACCAACAACAGATCCTAAACCAAAGGCACTCATAATCCAACTCACATCTTTAAGCGTAAACTCTAAATCGTCAGTTAAGTAAAGTGATAAAAATGGAATTACCATGGTGCCAGCTCTATTTACAAATGTAATTAGTGCTAGCCACCAAACTTCTTTTGAAAGTCCATCGAAGGTGCTTATGTAATTTTTAAATAAAGTTTTCATTTTAGTGGTTGTTATAAATATAAAAAGTCCGACGTTAACGTCGGACTTTTAAATATTGTTTAATAGTATATGTGTATAGCTACAATAGATAATGCGTCCGAACAATTTCTGTAGAAATCACACAGGTCTGCTTTGCATATCTAATAACTTGTAACATTGTTTTTATATTTATTACAGGTTCAAAGCTACAATAAATTTTGATGGGTACCATTTCTAATTTTAAATAACAGTAATAAAACGTCCTTTTTTCCTTTCTACTTCAAGAAAAAAATGAACCGTAACTAAGGCTATGCTTAATTTTTATTTTTCGAACAAAGAAAAAAATCACCATTTTATTTTGCTATCATTTCAAACAAGAAGGGGTATTGTCGTATTTTTGAATTCTAAAATAGTTTGAAATGAAGAATTTGGTATTATTTTTTTTAGTGATTTTTTCGTTTAGTTGTGCACAAGAAAAACAACTTTTAAATGAAGAAACAGAATGGCAAAAAGAAATGAATGCAGATTTTAAGGATGCAACTAAGTCTCCGATGAAGGATAAAGATAGAAAGAGTTTTACTGGTCTTGATTTCTATAAGTTCGATTCTGCTTATGTGGTCAAAGCAAAATTGAAAAGAACACCAGATGCTAAACCTTTCAAAATGAAAACCACTACAGAACGTCGACCAGATTATGTTCAGTATGGAGTGATTACTTTTACTTTAAAATGTGAAGAATACCAATTAAATATATATCAAAACCTTGGCTTATTAGAGGAGGAAGGTTACGAAGACTATTTGTTTCTGCCATTTTTAGATAATACAAACGGAAATGGAAGTTATTCTGGTGGACGATATACCGAAGCTAGAATTCCTGAAGGAGACACAATAATTATAGATTTTAATACGGCTTATAATCCGTATTGTGCTTATAATGATAAGTATTCTTGTCCGATTGTGCCTAGAGCTAATTATTTGGATTTAGAGATTGAAGCTGGAGTAATGGCTTTTAAAAAGCATTAGGCCTTCACCAAATACATTCCAAAGAAAACAGCTAAAAAACCAATTACAAAACTGGCTATTGTATAAAGTGCGAAACTGGTAAAGTCGCCAGATTTTAAAAACACATGGTTTTCATATGCAAAGGTCGAAAATGTAGTAAAACCACCACAAAAACCTGTGGCTAAAAGTAAGGTCTGACTCTGAGATAAAGTTTCATTTTTTGCAGCTAAACCAAGTATAACACCAATTAATAAACTTCCTATAATGTTAGCGGCAAATGTGCCATAAGGAATTCCATTTTCAGAATTATTTAACCATTTCCCAATAATAAAGCGGAGTACACTACCAAAGCCACCACCTACAAATACGAGTATTAATTGTTTCATATTATTTTATACCATCATATGGAAAAAACTGTCACATCGAGCGTAGTTGTGATGTTTAAGAAGTTCTCGACTACGCTCGAACTGACAGTAGTGAATAATTATTTTATAGCTATATAAATCTCAGTAACCCAATCCGCAGGATTTGGGTGACTCATTGGGTCTGTTAAATACGTTTCAAGCATTGAACCTCCTTCAATCATTTCTAAATTATTATCAGAAATATATGTCATGCTAGCTTCCCATGCTTCTTTAAGATTTTTGTAATCACCTTTTAAGATCGTTTTTACAGCTCTAAAGGATTCTAGTTTCCCAGTTAAAATATCAGATTCATTAGATACAATCTTAGAATTTGTTGGCACACAGGTTGAGAATATTGCAGCATCATTTTCTTCATCCCATTTGTGGTATAAAATAAAAGGTGGTCCTGCCATAGTTACATTATGTGTCATAGCATAAGCGCCAACTTCAGATAGCATTTGTTTCATGTTTTTTTGAAACTCACTTAATTTGCATGACGCTGTTTTATAAATATAATAACCACCACTGTGTTGTGTAATACCATCAACATTAATGTTATAAACTTTCATTTCGTCTTGTAATACACTATCTAACATGGTGAGACCACGTTCAAAATGAGGACCTATTAATTTTTCCATGCCTCCCATTGCTGTAGAATACATTTTAAATACAAAAGGCAAGTTCTCGCCTTTAATACTCCATGTTACTTCTGTTGTGCCATCTTCGTTGGGTTTTAAGTTCCAAGTTACTTCAGAATTAGGATTATCACCAAATTGCATCTCTTGCGTTATTGAGTTCATCGGCTCAGTTGCAATTGTTTTCATACCTCCAACTCCGTCTTCATCTTCCCAAGTATAAGAACCACCAATACCTTTGGTTTGTTCTGATAGAGTAATTACCGTTTCAGGTTTTTCTTCTTTCCAAGAGTTCCAAGCTTCCCAGTTCTTAAAATCAATGACATTAGTATAGACCACAGATTGTGGTGCATTTATAGTCTTAGTTCTGGTAACGTTAAAAGAATTTGGTTGTACTGCAATGTATATTGAAAAGCCAATAATCAATATAAGCAATAAGAGTAAGATGTATTTAAGGGTTTTCATTCTTAGATTAAATATAGTTGTTATTCAAAGATAGTAATTTTATGATATGTGATATATATGTTACATTTGTGTACAACTAAATAAAACGAACAATATGAACTTAAAATCATTATTTAAAATTTGCCTTTTTGCCCTATTAATTGTGGCTTGTAAGAGTGATGTTAAAGAAGAATCTGTAGAAGAATCTGTAGAAAAAACGACTACAGAATTTAGTTTTAATGTAGAGCAATTTGCTGATATTAAGATTCTTCGCTATCAAATTCCAGGTTGGGAAGGTCTCAGTTTAAAAGAACAAAAATTAGTTTATTATTTAACGGAAGCTGGTCTTGCTGGTCGCGATATTATGTGGGATCAGAATTACAGACACAACCTTAAAATTAGACGTGCTTTAGAAAATATTTATAACGAATATAGTGGAGATAAAGGGTCTGTTGATTGGAAAAATTTCACTGTTTATTTAAAACGTGTATGGTTTAGTAATGGGATTCACCATCATTATTCTAATGATAAGTTAACACCAGGTTTTACTCAAGACTATTTAAATGAGTTACTTAAAGCAACAAATACAAAGCTAGATGGAGCAGCATTTAATGCTATGTTTAATGCTGAAGATGCTAAAAAAGTAAATCAGGCTAAAGGTGTTGATAATGTCGCTTTATCTGCTGTAAACTTTTACGGACCAGATGTTACTAGTGATGATGTGATTAATTTCTACAAGAATAAAAAGTCACCAAATCCAGATAGACCATTGTCTTATGGTTTAAACTCTCAATTAGTAAAAGAAGATGGTGTTTTAAAAGAGCGCGTTTATAAGTCTGGTGGTTTATATGGAGCTGCGATAGACAATATTATCGAATGGTTAGGAAAAGCTAGAGGAGTAGCTGAGAATGATGCACAAGGTAATGCGATTGATTTATTGATTAAATATTATAAAACAGGAGATTTGCAGACTTGGGACGATTATAATGTCGCTTGGACAGCAGCAACTGCTGGTAACGTAGACTATATTAACAGTTTTATCGAAGTGTATAATGATCCATTAGGTTACAGAGGTTCTTATGAGACAATTGTACAAATCAATGATTTTGATATGTCAACAAAGATGGCTGTATTGTCTGAAAATGCACAATGGTTTGAAGATAATTCACCATTAATGGATGCTCATAAAAAAGCGAATGTAGTAGGTGTAAGTTACAAAGTTGTAACAGTTGCAGGTGAAGCAGGTGATGCGTCACCAAGTACACCAATTGGTGTGAATTTACCAAACGCTAACTGGATACGTAAAGAAGTAGGAAGTAAGTCTGTGTCTTTAGGAAACATTACTTACGCTTATGCTAATGCTGGTAGTACAGGTCGTTTAAAAGAGTTTGTCCACGATGAAGAAGAATTAAAGTTAGAAGAAGAATTCGGAGGAAAAGCAGATAAGTTACATACGGCATTACACGAAGTGATTGGTCATGCATCAGGACAATTAAATAAAGGTGTTGGAGAAACAAAAGAGACTTTAAAAAACTATGCATCTACGCTAGAAGAAGGACGTGCAGATTTAGTTGGCTTATATTATTTATACGATTCTAAATTGCAAGACCTTGGTTTAGTAAAGGATTGGAAAAAAATAGGAATGGCAGCTTACGATGGTTACATAAGAAATGGATTAATGACACAATTAATTCGTTTGAATATTGGTGACGATGTTGAAGAAGCACACATGAGAAACAGACAATGGGTTTCTGCTTGGGCTTTCGAAAAAGGAAAAGCAGATAACGTTATTGAAAAAGTAACAAGAGACGGAAAGACTTATTTTAATATTACAGATTACGATAAGTTACACGACTTATTCGGTCAGTTATTAAGAGAAACACAACGTATTAAGTCTGAAGGCGATTATGTTGCTGTTGAAGCTTTAGTTGAAGGTTATGGAGTAAAAGTAGACCAAGCAATTCATGCAGAGGTTTTAGAACGTAATAAGCAATTTACAGCTGCACCATATAGTGGTTTTGTAAATCCTGTTTTAGTACCAGAATTAAATGATGCTGGTGAAATAACCGCTATTAAAGTAACACAACCAGAAGCTTACGATAAGCAGATGTTGTATTACAGCAAAAATTATAACCATCTTCCAGATGTAAATTAGTAAATTATAAAGAACTCTTTATGAGTTTTTAATTAGAAAAGCACTTATAGAAATGTAGGTGCTTTTTTTTATATTTACGAAGAAACGGTTGCCATAAGTGATTTGCACTTTTGAGATAACATACATTTATAGTAGATATGCAAAAATCCATAACGCCAATTCTAAAATTGAAATTTTGTTTTATAATCTCTTTGGCGGTACTAATGGCTTGTAATAATGACCAGAAAGAAACTCCAGAAACAGATTTTTGTTCAGATATACATAGAAATGAAAGTACTTCACTTTCTAAAGAATTAGAAGGAGTTGCAGAGCAAATGACTACTAAAACGGGAGTTTATGTTTTAGAAGATGGAAGTGGTTCTATGGTTGCTAGAGCGTGGTTAAGCGAATACGCAGAAAAAACGATAGACATCCAATACTTCATTTTTTCTACAGATAATGTAGGTCTCATTGCCTGTGATTATTTAATAAGAGCAGCAGATCGTGGAGTTAAAGTTAGGATTCTAGTCGATGATATTATGGTAGATGCAGATGTGCAAGACATTCTAACCTTTGCGTCGCACGAAAATATTTCAGTAAAGATTTATAATCCTGGAGTCAATTTAGGAAAGAATATCTTAGGGAAAATCAAGAAATTTGCAACCGATTTTAGAGATGCTAATCAACGTATGCACAACAAAACGTTTATCGTCGATGGCAAAGTGGTAATTACTGGAGGTCGCAATATTGCAGACGAATATTTTGATTACGACCATGAGTATAATTTTAGAGACAGAGATATCCTATTATTAGGAAAAGTATCTAAAACTATAAATACATCTTTTGACCAATTCTGGAATAGCACACTGAGTAAAGATGTAACAACAGTCGTTGATGATGCACCAGAAAATACAACTGAAGAAAATCGTTTTAATAAGCTTCACGAATATGCCTGTAATCCAGAAAACTTTTGGCCACAAGTAAGAGAACGTATTACAAATTTGCCGAGTACGTTTAAAACTATTAATGATTCTGGTAAATTAGTATGGTTAGATGATGTAGAGTTTATCTCAGACGATCCAGGGAAAAATGATGGAGAAAGCGGTTTAGGTGGAGGCGGAATCTCTACCACTGCGCTAATAGATTTGGTTAAAAATGCAAAGTCGTCTATTGAGATTCAAACTCCGTATTTAATTACTACAGCATTATCTCATAACCTATTTAAAGACGCTGTAGAACGCGGAGTAAAAATTAGAATACTCACCAATAGTTTAGCATCTACAGATAATGTAGAAGCCTTTAGCAGTTATCAAAGTGATAGAAAGAAGTTACTGAAAACTGGAGTGCGAATTTTTGAATTTAGACCAGATGCTGTAGAACGCACAAAAATTATGACAGGCGAACTACAAGAAAAACTAGATTATAAACCAATTTTTGGATTGCATGCCAAATCCATGGTTATAGATAATAAAATAACAGTGATTGGCACCTTTAATGTCGATCCTAGAAGTGCCAATTTAAACACCGAATGCATTGTTATTGTAAATTCTGAGCAGATTTCTAAAGGTGTTTTAGAAGGCATGGAAATAGAGTTTAAACCCGAAAACTCTTGGGAAACCACTTTAGACTTTAACCCAGATTCTAAAGTAGATAACTACAAGCGTTTAAAAACTTGGACGCGAAAAATATTACCAAAATCTATTTTGTAATCTATACAAATGTTGAGGTAATTTAAACTCTTTTTTAATTATAAAATACGTAGTTATACGTATAGAATTCTTGTAAGAAATTATTACTTTTATACTTTTATGTCGAGTTGGCAACAAGCTGAAGAAGCATTTAAACTAAAGATAAAACATATGATTAAAAAGTATATTTTCTTTTTATTTACACTTTTTATTTTAAGCTCTTGTGGAAAAAGTAAAGAGGAAATAGAACTGGAAAAAATAAAGGTTGAATTAGAAAAAACCAAACTTGAATTAGCAGAAAAAACTAAACGAGAAGAGGAAAGTGAAATTAATGCAAAAAAAGCTGAATTAAATAAAGTTCACGAACAAAAAGTAAATGTCGGTAAAAGAAAGAAAATAACTGAATTGAATTTTCAACTTCAAAGATTACCTCAAGCTCTTGAAAAAGGTGAACAAAATATTAGAGAAATAAACCAATTTAAAATTGGTCGTTCTTCTTCAACTAAAGAAAAACAACTTCAAGAAGCGAGAAGTCAACTTAGTGAAATTCGTAACTACGGAGAAAAAATAAAAAATGAAATAGCCCAATTAGAATATCATAAGACATTTGACTTCCAAAAAAATCCTGCAAGCGTAATGGAATATATTTTTGAATCAGCTAAAAAAAGAGATTTTTCTAATTTCAGAAATTTATGCGATCCTTATGGAGAAAACGACTCTGACGTTAACCAAATCTGTTACGCGGAAATGTTAATGGAAAAACAGCAGGAGGATTTGAAAAGGGAATTTGAAAATGGTCGAGTAATTGGAAAAGCTAAAATTAATGGAGACAAAGCGGAACTTGAATTTGCATTTGGCGCAAGTGCTAATCGACTCGAAAAAGTGAAGATGATTAAGCGAAATGGACTATGGTATTTAGGAGCATTTTAGAATAAAGCCATTTGCTAACAACGTATATAAAAAAATGCTGGTTTATGGTTTAAACTAAGGTGGTTGTATATTTACTTCATCTAATTTTTCTTTCGGAAAATCCTCGCACGTAAACACACAAATTTCCATATACAAACACTTTAAAGAAAAACATCGAAATATAATAATTAAACAAAATCTATGAAAAAAAACATTATCCCAATTATTGCAATTGGACTTATGACCTACAGTTGTAACGCACAACAAAAAGCAACTGATTTTATAAATGAAACTGAAAAATGGAAAAAAGAACTTGTCACAAATGGAGAAGTTGGAAATCCATGTAGAGAAGATAATAATTCGCAAAAATGGCAAGAAGAAAATCCAAAAGCGTATTTAGGATTACAAGAAATTCAATCAAGCGAATCTGATTTTAATTCTGACGGAATTAAAGACGGGCTTTTCTATTTTTCCGCTGAAAATTGCGTTGGTGGAAGCGGGTCTGGTTCAGATTTCGGAATGTTAATTTATTCTAATAATGGTGAGTTTCTTACAAATAAAAACATCACTCAAACAATCGAAAACGAAATACAAACAAAATTAGCAGAAATTGAAATCTCTGGAGTTTATAAGATATATATTCATTACAAAGGTCTTGGTAAAACTATAATTGGTGAATATTTTGCGTGGTCTGAAGAAGATGCGAATTGTTGTCCAAGTAACAATGGGGCTTTTGAATATAATCCTATTGATTTGACGATGGAAATAGAAAATAAATCTGAATAAAAAATACGTAAACACCATGTGTAATTAATTGCTTGGTTCTAGCCTACTTAAATATCCTAGCAGATTTTTTAAAAAATAAACCTACAACAAATGACAAAAAACTTCGAAGATAAACACCAACTATCAAGTAGGAAAAGACGGATTTCAGCATATTTTATTGACCACTTTGCAATGACTTTTTTAATAGTTGCCATTGTATTTCTGTCTCTTGGTACAGATTTTATGAACGAAAATAATTTCAGTAATCTAGCATCTAGAATGTTGCCAACAATGCTTATTGGGCTTATATTATACTTTTCAAAAGATACTATAAAAGGCATAAGTATTGGTAAATGGATTATGGGAATTATGATACGTGATGTAGAGAATCCAAGTGAAGTACCATCATTTAGTAGATTGTTTCTTCGAAATATATTTATGATAATTTGGCCAGTAGAATTTATCGTGCTTGCTGCAAGTCAAGAGAAAAAAAGGCTTGGAGATAATATAGCAAAAACAATTGTTGTTAAGAATCCTAATAAACCGACAAAATCCCCTAGAATAATAGCATTAGCTGGAGTTGGGCTTATTTTTTTTGTGTTTACATTTTTGTTTGCTGGTGCTGCAATGAAAAATTCTGATGCGTATAAACTGGCAATTACAGAAATTGAGCGGAATGAAGACATTATATCTAAAACTGGCGGAATAAAAGGTTACGGAATGATGCCAACAGGCAATGTTAGTATTTCAAACGGAAATGGTCAGGCGCAATTAGAAATTAAAGTACTCGGTAATGAAAAAGATGTAAACGTAGGCGTTTTTCTAACCAAGGAACCGAATGGAGAGTGGAAATTAATAGATATGAGAAAATAAGTAATTACTAGTTTAAGCCAATTTACGAAAATCCTCATGGATTTTCTGCCTTGTTTGTATTTTAAAACATTAATATTCCTGCAACTCATCAGAACCTACCTGATACATTATTACTTCTTTGACCTTCAGAAATATCAGAACCATCAGCATTTCTTAGTTGAGCCCAAGCATAAATTTCATCTCGTCCAGGTTTATCCTCATTAAAACTGCGACGTGTCCATCTTCTATTTTCATTTTCTCTTCTAAAAATAAATCGTGTTTGCCTACCAGTAGGTGATGAAAACCTCCATGCTTCTAAACCATCTCTCTCAGTGAATGATTGTCCTCTAGTTGACCATAGAATTTTACCAACAATATTTTGGCTAGAACCTCCATCATCTCCGTAAAAAAAAGAAATAGTAATATTCCATTTCTACTTAAATCAGAGGTGTCATAATCTATTGTTCCGGTAATATAAAAAACAGCTCTCCGACCACTTCCTCTTGCACTTAGTCTTAAATTATTTAATTCTGCCAAATCCTTTTGTTTTAGTTAATATTCTCTAATCATATCACTTTTGAATATTAAAGATACTAATTTTTAACTAATTGATTTTTAGTAAGTTTAGTTCTCTTTGTGTATTTGTAACACAACTCTGGCTAGTAAAATCC
>NZ_JADGDZ010000085.1 GCF_016744625.1 Winogradskyella sp. | reverse complement strand
AATGTACAAAGACTATTAACTTTAAATTTAGATATGAAAAAAAGTTTAATTATTTTATTATTTGGAATTTTTTCTTCTTTTACAATGGTGGCACAGAACACTATTATAAAAGGTAGTGTAAAAGACGCTGTGTCTTTAGAACCAATTCCGGGTGTAACAATAACTATTGAAGAAACTCAACAAACTATGTTAACAGATGGGTTAGGAGAATTTATTTTTTCTAGTAATGTGCCCTTAGGTGAGCAGGTTTTAAAAATTTCGAAACAAGGTTTTGTTACAAAACGCTATCCTATTATTGTAAATGAAGGGCAAACCGTAAATATTACGGATATGACTTTGGAAATAGAGATTTCTGGAGCTCAAGATTTATTTACAATTACGCTTTCTGATGACGAATTAAATGATGACTCAAGTGGTGCAGATAACATTTCAGGATTGCTTTCTTCTTCATTAGATGTTTTTCAAAGAACTGCAGCTTTTGAGTTTAGTTCTTCATTCTTTAGAATTAGAGGTTTAGATTCTGATAATGGCTCTGTCTTAATGAACGGAATTGAAATGAACAAACTATACAACGGTAGACCACAATGGAGTAATTGGGGAGGGTTAAACGACATGATGCGCAACCAAGTACTAACGACAGGTCTTACACCTTCTGATTATAATTTTGGTGGCGTATTAGGAACCTCAAATATTATTACTAGAGCTTCTGCTTATAGAAAAGGTGGACGTATCACTTACTCATCTTCAAACAGAAGTTATACTAATCGTATGATGGCGAGTTATGCTTCAGGTTTAGTTGAAGGAGGTTGGTCTTACGCTTTTATGATAGGGAGACGTTGGGGAAATGAAGGCTACCAAGATGCTACACTATATGATTCTAATTCATTCTTTGCATCGATAGAAAAGAAGATTAATGATAACCATAGTCTAAACTTTACTTCTATATATACACCAAATAGAAGAGGTAAGTCATCTTCAAATACACAAGAGGTTTATGATCTTAAAGGTATTAAATACAATGAATATTGGGGTTGGTTAGATGGTGAAAAACGCAACTCTCGTATAAAAGAAGTTGAAGAACCAATATTAATGTTAAACCACTATTGGGATATTTCTAACAAAACAAGCTTAAATACTAATATTGGTTACCAATTTGGTAAAATTGGAAATAGTAGATTAGACTATGCTGGTGGGCGAAACCCAAGTCCTGCATATTACCAAGATCTACCTAGTTATTTCTTAGCAGATAATGATGGGCCAGATTATGCAGGAGCTTATGAAGCTGAACAAAACTTCATTAACAGTGGGCAAATAAATTGGGAAAGTATTATAGATGCCAATTTAACAAATAATATTGCTAATGAAAATGCTGCTTACGTTCTTTATGAGGATAGAAATGACGACAAGCAACTAACTGTAAATACTATTTTTAATACAGAATTAAATGAACATGTCGTTTTAAATGGAGCTTTAAACTATAAAACTTTAAAATCTGAAAATTTTGCAGAAATTATCGATTTATTAGGAAGCACTACTGGTGCCTTAGGTGTTGATTCTTTTAGCCAAACACAATTTGACCTTAATAATCCTAACAGTGTTGCTTTTGAAGGTGATAAATTTAGATACAATTATAATATTGATGCTAATGTTTTATCTGGTTACGCACAAGGGCAATTTAAATATAATAAAATAGATTTTTATCTTTCGGGAAGCATTACAAAAACAGATTACCAAAGAGAAGGTTTATATAAAAATGAAAACCATGTTTATACAGATGAGGGAGTCGAGCTACTAGATAATTCGTTTGGGAAAGGAGATAAATTAGAGTTTACAGGTATTGGAGCAAAAGCAGGATTTACCTATAAAATTTCTGGAAAACACTTATTAAATTTTAACGGTGGATACATTACAAAAGCACCCTCTATTAGAAATACCTTTACAAACTCTAGAGAGAGTCAGGATTATGTAGGTGTTAGAAATGGTATAAACCTTCCAAATATTAATATTACCGAAGAGAAAATAACATCAGTAGATGCAAGTTATATTTTTAGATCTCCGATAGTAAAGGCAAAACTTACAGGGTTTTATACTAAAATAGAAGATGCTAATGAAATTTCTTTCTTTTTTACACAAGGTAGTTCTACAGGATTTATTCAAGAAATATTAGCAGGCGTAGATAAAAAACACTTTGGAGGAGAATTAGGTATAGAGGCACAGGTTACACCAACCATTAAATTAAAAGGTGCTGCTTCGGTAGGTCAATATACTTATGATAATAATCCTGATTTATATGTAACTTCAACTTCAGATGATTTTCAAGATATTCAAAGTGAAAGTGATAATATAGATACTTCAAACTTAGTTAGTACTTCAAACTTAAAAAATTACAAGGTAGCAGGTGGTCCGCAAACAGCTTATTCTGTAGGTTTTGAATATAGAGATCCAGATTATTGGTGGTTTGGCGCAACAGCGAATTTCTTTGATAATGCTTATATCGATGTCAGTCCATTAGCAAGGTCTAATGAATTTTACACAGATGTAGACGGCTTACCTTATAATGACTACGATCCTGAAGTTGCAGAAGGACTCTTAAAACAAGAAAAATTTGACAACTATATGGTTATAAATTTAGTTGGAGGTAAATCTTGGAGGATAGGTGATAAATACGTTGGTTTTTTTGCTAGTGTTGGTAATCTTTTAGATAAGCAATACAAAACCGGAGGTTATGAACAGGGCAGAAGAGCAGATTACAGAGCGTTAAGAGATGATGTCAGCAATCCTAAAAGAGTATTTGGTTCTAAATATTGGTTTGGAAGAGGTACTAACTATTTTGTAAATGTGTATCTTAGATTCTAAAAAAACTTATAAATAATAAATAGTATTACAATTATGAAATGTGTAACATTCATAAATTCAACAATTATAAATAAAAATGTTATGAATAAAACGATTAAATTTTTAATGATCCTTATAGCTTCTGTCTCTATAACATCTTGTGTACAAGATGATGATTATACAGTACCTAATAGCTTAGGAAATGAAGAAAATGTGGCATTACAAAATATTATAAACAATATTGATAACGGAAATCTTACTGAAGTAAGTATCTCAGAAGTTAGAGCTATGTATAGCACTGAAGGAGAGCCGTTTCGTGTAGATACAGATATTGTTATGAAAGGCTATGTAAGCTCATCTGACAAAACAGGGAATTTTTATAAAGAGATCTACCTTCAAGATAACTTTGAAAACCCTACAACTGCAATTAAAGTGATTATTAATAGAACAGATTTGTACAATCAATTTAATAAAGGGCGTGAAGTTTATATTTTATTAAACCCGAGTAATGAGAATGGCAGCCCAAATGGTTTATATATTGGTGAAGAACGTGTTGGTAATGGAGTTATTACTATTGGAGCTAGTACAGAAACAGATCAATTTGGTACAACTGTATCGAGCTTAGGAGAGAATATGGTTACTGCTACTATGTTTAGATCTGCTAATACGATGGATATAGTACCTTTAAATTTATCGTTGAGTGCTATCTCAGAATCTCATGTAGGCATGTTTATACAAGTTGACAATGTAGAATTTGCTGATAATTTAGCAGGTGAACGTTACTTTAATTCTTTAGAGAATTTTGATACTCAGCGTACATTACAAGCATGTGAAGGAGCAAGCTATACAGAAATTAGTTTAGAAACTAGTAGTTTTTCTGATTTTAAGAATGTCGCATTGCCAATTGGTAACGGTACACTTGGAGCTGTTGTTAGTAAGACATTTGATGGTAGTACAGTAATTTTAGCGTTAAATACAACAGATGATGTTGATTTAAACAATGAAAGATGTTCTTTACTAACACCTATTTTCTTTGAAGACTTTCAAGATGCTCAAGATAATTCTAATTTAAATACAACTGGATGGGTTAATTTTGCAGAAGAAGGTGGCGAAGTATGGACAGAACAACTTTTCCAAGGTATTGGTACAGCTGAGTTTTCTTCATTTAGTACAGGTGATGCACTAAACATTGGATGGTTAGTTTCTCCAGGTATAGATATGGATGCTCAATCTAATGAGCTTTTAAGCTTTAAAACAGCTCAACATCATTTAGATGTAGATTCTGATCAAAATGGAATAAAGGTCTTTGTATCTACAGATTTTAATGGTTCTGATGTATTAGGAGCTACTTGGGAAGAGCAAACAGCGATTTTTCCAAATTCTGATAACAGTTGGTATGATTTAATTGGGTCTGGATTAATTGACTTATCATCTTATACCGGAACTTTACATATAGCTTTTAGAGTTACAGGTTCTGGAACAGATTCAGATCTTGATGGAGCTTTTCAAATTGATGATGTTGCAATAGTAGGAAACTAAAGCATACAAAATAATAATAAAACAAAAACCTGCTCACGTAGCGGGTTTTTGTTTTATTATTATCTTTTTAACATTATGTTAGATACATATTACATTTCTATATTCAATCATTACAAAAAAAGTTTAGGTAAAAAAAGCCTTAAACTAGCATTGCTTTATATCAATTTTTTAGAGTTATCCATTGTACTTGTTTTAGGTGCTTTTTTTATGGCATTTGCTAACCAGATGAAGATGTTAGTGATGTCCACAACAAAATTTTGGGTGTTATATCTTTTGGTTGCGTTGTTTATTATCTTTAAAAATTGGATGCGCTATAATGGTAAAAAGCGAAACATTTTAAACGCTAAATTAAAAGGTAAGACAACTTCTATATATCTTTTATGGGTTCTTCCTTTTGGTTGCCTTATGATTGGTTATATTCTACTACAAGTAGTGCAATAAAAAAACACCATCCTTATGGACAGTGTTTTTTATATCTTTTATAAAAGCTTGATTTTTATTCAGCTTTTTTCTCTTCGCTACAACATGCTTTTTTGCAATCTGCTTTACAAGTCTTTTTTTCAGCCTCAGTTTTATCTGCGCAACATTCTTTTTTACAGTCTGCTTTACAAGCTTTCTTTTCTTCTTCAGACTTATTAGCACAACATTCTTTCTTGCAATCTGCCTTACAAGTTTTAGCCTCAGCATCATTACCAAAGTCTTTAACAATCTTTACGTCTTTCACTTTATAAATGTCAGCAACTTTAGTCACTGTCTCTTCTAAAGATTTTGGAGTCACTATGGCCTCATCATATTCAACCATAGCTAAACGCTTATCAAAATCTACTTTTGCAGTTTTAACGCCCTCCATTTTAGCCATTTTTTTCTCAATGGTTTTTGCACAACCCATAGCGCAGGTCATACCATCAATACTAAATTCTACTTTAGCATAGCTAGCATTAGGGTCTAAAGTTTTAGAAACTTCTTTTTTAGTCACTTCTACATCTACAGTTTTAACTTCTGGCTGCTTTTCGTTTTTACAAGATGTAAAAACTAATGCCATAATTGCAACGATACATAAACTCTTTAAGGTCTTCATAAATTTATAATTATTGAATTTTGGTTAAATCTAATAAATATTGGCGTTTCTTCCGTAAGAATTAACGATTTTTGTGATTCTTTTATTTTGCTTTTGTATGAAAAACCCTAACATTAAGTGGATTTATCTTCTCGTTCTGTCTGTAATTTGGGGAAGTTCATTTATCTTAATTAAGAAATCACTTTTAGGACTTACGGCATACCAACTTGGCGCTTTAAGAACTATTATAACAGGAGTCGTTCTTCTTACTGTAGGCTATAACAAATTAAAAACCATACCTAAATCTAAATGGAAATGGCTTATTATTTCAGGGCTTTTAGGTTCTTTTATTCCATCCTTCTTTTTTGCTATTGCTGAAACAGAAATCGATAGCGCCGTTGCGTCGATACTAAATTCACTTGTCCCATTAAACACTATTTTATTAGGCTTCGCTGTGTTTAAAATTGCATCTACAAAACGACAGGTACTAGGTGTAATGATTGGTTTTATAGGAACTGCCATTCTTATCTTGAAAGGTGCAGAATTAAATCCCAATCAAAATTATTTGTATGCAGGATTTGTAATTGCTTCTACATTAATGTATGCTACAAATGTAAATATTATAAAGCGCTATTTACAGGATGTAAAACCCTTAGCTATTGCTGCAGGTAATTATGTTTTTATTGTTATACCAGCATTAATTATACTTCTGTTTACTGATTTTTTTACTTCAAAGACATTCGACAATCCCGAGTTACCAAAAGCACTATTATACATTACCATTCTTTCTGTTTTTGGAACCGCAATAGCGAAGGTTATTTTTAATAAATTGGTTCAAATTTCTACACCTGTTTTTGCTTCATCTGTAACTTATATAATGCCAATTGTAGCTTTAATTTGGGGAGTGTTGGACGGAGAAGCTTTTAGTTTTATTCAAGGTTTAGCCGCCTTACTTATTTTGGTTGGTGTTTATTTAGCACATAAACGTAAGACATAAAAAAACCGAAGCTTTCGCTTCGGTTCTAATTATTATCATATTACTTCTGCCTAGTTAAAATCAGCTTCAGTAACACCTTCATTAACTTTAACTTCTGTAGTTTCTAAAATTATTACTTGTGGACCATTAATAATCTTAGTTGTACTAGGAATCATAACACCAGCAACTTCTTTATAGTTTGATAAATCTGTAATTGTTGTGACTGACTGACCTTGAACTTCTGTTGTAGATTCAGTTCTTAATAACAAATTAGATTTAGTGTCATAGTATCTAAAAGATATCTTTTCGCCTTTAATCACTTTAATTTTATATACATCTGTACCTTCAATAGTCGTCATACTTTCTAACTCAATGTTAGAAGCCTCCATAAATAACTCAGGAAACAATCCTTTTTCAGCTTTTCTAGATGTAACGTCTTTTTCTTCCATTGGTACTTTTCTTCCCTGTTGTTCTTGGTAACCATTTTCGCCATCAAAACTTTGCTTCATTACAGTTCCCATGCCTTCTACAATCATTTCCATAGAAAATTTATTTGGAGACATTTGCTTAAGAATTGCTTTAGGCTTAAATGGTGCTCCTTGTATCGTAACATCTGCATTCGTTAATGTAGAATTAACTTTTCTAAGATTTGCTTCACCACCAACTGCAGTTACATAGTTTTTAATAACTGTTTCAGCAGTTAATCCTTTTGGTAATGGTTTAGAGAATACTGGTTTTTCCGTTGCATTTGCATAAGCATCGTAATACTTAATTGGAATACCTGTTTTCTCAAGATTCTCCAATACATCACTTCCTTTACCAACAATAACTACTCTAGCATTTTCTGACTTAAAATATTTATTAGCAACTCTTTTTACATCTTCTACACTAACATCATTAATTCTTTGTAGATACGTCGTATAGAAATCTTTAGGTAAATTATTTAGTTTAATGTTTAAAGCATAGTTAGCAACTGTTTGAGGTCTTTCTAGCCCCATAATAAAATTACCAACATACTTAGCCTTTGCATCTTTAAGTGTTTGAGCATCTACAGGCTCAGTTTTAATGCGATTGATTTCTTTTAAAGCTTCAACAACGGCACTATCTGTAACCATGTTTCTAACTTTAGCAGTAGCGTTAAAACGAGCTGCTCCATATCTATCAGCATATAAACTTGAATAAGCACCATAAGTATAACCATGTTCTTCTCGAAGGTTTTTAAATAAATAACCTTCACCACCACCACCTAATATGTTATTTGCAATTAAGGCTGCATGATAATCTTCATCATTCATCTTTAAATCCACGGTATTTGTAACCATTATACTAGATTGAGTTGCACTTGGTAAATCCACAAAATTAATTTGTGTGTATTGTGCATTAGGACTTACATTTGGAAGAGACGTAGTTACATCTACAGATTTTTCCCATTTATTAAAATGCTTTTTTATTTGCCTTTTAACATCACTAAAATCAACATCACCTATAACAACTAGGTAAGCATTGTTAGGGTTAAAGTATTTTTCGTAAAAAGATACGGCATCACCAAAAGAAACATTATTAATTGTTTCTTCGGTTGTAAACTCACCATAAGGATGATTAGTTCCGTAAGATAAAGCAGTGCGAACACGATTACCAATAGCATCAATACTTTTTTCATCTTGCTTTAAACTTTCAATAAGCTTAGTTTTTTCTTTATCAAACTCTTCTTCAGTTAATAAAGGGTTAATAGCTGCATCTGCCATTAACTCTAAAATGCGATCAGAATATTTAGATAATGAGCTAGCAAAACCTCCACTAATCCCAAAGTTTAAACGTGCTCCTAAAAAGTCTATTTCTTCATTGAATTCATCTTTGGCAATTGACTTTGTTCCGTTACCTAACATGCTACCGATTAAGCTTTCGATACCAGCTTTTTTACCTGTAGCAATAGGTTTATTATCTAAACGTAAAGAGTAAGAAACTCTTGGTAGTTTATGGTTTTCAACAACTAAAACTTTTAATCCATTTTTTAATTCGAATTCACCTGGAACTTCTAACGAGATTTCTGGTTCTGGTCCAGCTTTAGGTTGTTTAGATCTGTCTATTTGTGCATTAACACCTATAGTTACTAAAAACAATAGGACAAATGCAGATAATTTTGTTTTCATAATATATGTTCTTTTCATCTTATTGATCATCTTTTTTCGGTAAGTATTCTATTTCAACACGCTGGTTTGGGCTTAAATATTTTTTAGCTACAGCCTGAATTTCTTCTCTTGTAATAGATCTGTAAATATCAATTTCTTTATTAATTAAATTTACATCGCCTTTTAACAAATAGTTTGTTGCCAAAGATTCTGCAATACCAGCAATACTAGCATTAGCATTTACAAATTGATTCTCAAATTGGTTAATTAGTTTTTGATAATCGCGTTCTGCAATTAATTCATTTTGCATAATAACAATCTCCTCGTCAATTTCATCTAATATGGTATCTAAAGGGGTATCTCCTAATGGAATTGCAAATAGAGCAAAAATATTATAATCCATTTGACCAATGTTTCCTGACTGTAATTGTAATGCCTGTTTTTGTTGATCTACTAATTTTTTATAAAGCACAGAACTTTTTCCACCACTTAAATAAGATGAAATCATATCTAAAACATAAGCATCACGGCTAGCAAAACCAGGAGTTCTGTATGTAGCAATTATTGCAGGAATCTGAATATTTTTATCGTATTCTTTAGCCTTAATAGTTTCTGTTATTGGCTCTTCTTTAGGAAAGTTTCTTACAACTTCTGGTCCTCTCTTAACTTCACTAAAATAATCTTTAACCATTTTTTTTGTTTTAGCAAAATCAATATCTCCTGCCACAACTAAAACGGCGTTATTTGGACCATAATATGTTTTAAAATAAGCATTAAACTCTGCTAATGTTGCTGCATCTAAATGTTCCATATAACCAATGTTTGGATCTTTATATGGGTGTACTTTAAAGAGGTTTGATCCAATAGCCTGAAATAACCCACCATAAGGAGAGTCGTAACGTTGACGCTTTTCTTCTTTTACAACTTCATTTTGAGTATCTACACCTACTTGATCAATAACTGGGTGCAACATACGCTCAGACTCTAACCATAAGCCTAATTCTAATTTATTAGAAGGGAAGATTTCGTAATAATACGTTCTGTCTTGAGATGTGTTAGCATTAAAAGTTCCTCCATTAGCTGGAATAATTTTCATGAATTCTCCACGTTCAATATTTTCTGAACCTTCAAATAAGAGGTGCTCAAAAAAGTGAGCAAAACCTGTTCGCTCTCTATCACCATCTTTACCTCCTACATTATACATTACAGATGTGATAACAACAGGTGCTGTATTGTCTTGATGCAAGATTACATGTAATCCATTGTCTAAATCAAACTCTTCGAATTCTACTTTTTGCGCTGTTGAACTAAATCCAACTAACAACAAAAACGCTAGAGTAAATAAGCTTTTTTTCATTATTAAGTGTGTTTAAAAATTTAAATTGTTTAAGTGTTTGTCTGCACTAAATGTATATTGTTACATAAAGTCCTACAAAAATAAGGAATGATTCCCCTTTTTTAACATAATTAAATGTGAAAACTCTATTAAAAACACTTTGGTTTTAGATACTCTATTTCGGTCTCACCCAAAAGTCACTTAAAAAGCGATCGAAAACGCCCGAAACGTTTGTGAATTACGAATTTAGGAGTATATTTGCATCCGCTTTCTGAGAAGAAAGTGAATTTTTTAATAAACAAATTAATAAAAACGTTACGCTATGTACGCAATTGTAGAGATAGCAGGGCATCAATTTAAAGTTGAAAAAGACCAAAGAGTTTTTGTTAACCGTTTATCTACTGAAGAAGGTAAGAAAGTTTCTTTCGATAATGTTCTTTTGATAGGTGATGGTAGCAAAACTACTGTAGGCGCCCCAGCTATAGACGGAGCACAAGTAAGTGCAAAAGTCTTGAAGCACCTTAAAGGTGACAAAGTAATAGTTTTCAAAAAGAAAAGACGTAAAGGTTACCGTGTTAAGAATGGGCACAGACAATCTTTAACTGAAATCGTAATTGAAGGTATTACTGCTTCTGGAGCTAAAAAAGCCGCTCCAAAAAAAGAAACTAAGAAAGCTGAACCAAAAGTAGAAGCGAAAGCTGCTGCTCCAAAAACTGAAAAAGCTGCACCCAAGAAGGCTGCACCTAAAAAAGCAACTGGTAAAGCTGACGATTTAAAGAAAATTGAAGGTGTCGGACCAAAAATTGCATCTACTTTAGTAGAAGCTGGTATCGCTACGTTTGCTGATTTAGCAAAAGCTAAGCCAGCAGCAATTTCTGAAATCATCGCAGGTGTTCGTGGAAATCACGTAACAGACACTTGGCCAGCACAAGCTAAATTAGCTGCTGATGGTAAGTGGGATGAGCTTAAAAAATGGCAAGACGAATTAGATGGTGGTAAAGCTTAATTGCTAAACTACTTAAGTATAACAATATAAAACCTTAAGACAATGGCTCATAAAAAAGGAGTAGGTAGTTCGAAGAATGGTAGAGAATCAGAATCAAAACGTTTAGGCGTTAAGATTTTTGGTGGACAAGCTGCTATTGCTGGAAATATCATTTTAAGACAACGTGGTAATACGCATCACCCAGCTGAAAACGTATACCAAGGAAAAGACCATACTTTACACGCTAAAGTTGATGGTTTAGTAAAATTTACTAAGAAAAAAGACAATAGGTCTTACGTTTCTATTGAGCCTTTTGAAGCTTAGGAAATTCTTTCTTATAAAATTATTAAAACCCTTTCTATTTATAGAGAGGGTTTTTTAGTTTCTATCATTCAGAGCGAAGTGAAGAATCTCTTACTACAATAATCTCTTTATCTTTTTGTTAATTATATACCAACCAGTCTTTCAATGAAAAAAGCATCTATATTTTTTATCATAATTATCAACCTTACTTTAAGTTGTAAGTCTTCTCAAAGCAAAACCCAACTACTTACAGAAAATAATGCTTTGAAAGAAAGAATTAAAAGACTTGAAGTTACTGATAGTTTAAATTTAGAAGCTGCACTAAAGCTTAAAAAGATGAATGTAGTTTATAGAGGTTTTCCCAATCCTATTTATATTTCAAAACCTAATACTAAATCAGTTATTGCAAGTGCTTCTGGTTTAAAGAAAATAGACAACAATGGTAATTATATATTATCGCCAGGTAGTGGAGACTCTGTTGACATTGAGATTAGGTCTTTATTAAAAAATGGTGATTCAAAATCTGAAGTGAAAACTTTGAGAATTAAAGATATAAACGCACCATATGGAACAATCAATAATAGAGGTTGTAACTCCAAATGTGAATTACAGTTCACAAAAGAGGAAATGACTAATTCTAAAATTGGTGCAAAAACCAATGATTTTCTTTATGGTTTGGATTTTAGGGTAACAGCATTCAAAATAAAAATGCCACATTATAGGACAATTAAAATAGTTGGAAATAAAATGAACATAAGAGCAAATGATTTATTTACCTTACTTAGACCTAATGATTCGATACAAATATTCGATATAAAACTTAAAATACGCGGAAGTTCTCATTATCGCCTGAAAGGAATTCCCCCAATCCTTATTAAAATAGTAGAATAATTACTACACAATCTCCATCTTCTTCAAAAGAAAGCTAGCATTCATATTCTGGCAAACTCCTTGTTTTAGTTTGTAGTCAAAGTAGAGTTCGTCGTTTATGATTTCCGCATCGAAGTAGTAGTTCTTTACAGCTTCTAGTTCTTTTTCAATTTCTGTAAGACTTAGATCGTGTGTAGCAATGATTCCTGTGGCATTTAATTTTACTAGTTTCTCCACAAATTTCCTAGAACCTATCGCTTTATCCGTACTATTAGTACCTTTTAATATTTCATCTAAGATGATGAAATAAGACGTATCTTTTTCAACTGTATCTACTACAAATTTAAGACGTGTTAACTCACTAAAGAAATACGAACTATCATCAGTTAAAGAATCAGTGGTACGCATACTTGTAATTAACTTAATAGGCTTGTAATTGCTTTGTTTTGCACAAACTGGCAATCCTACATTCGCCATAACAATATGTAAGGCAACGGTTCTTAAAAAGGTACTCTTACCTGCCATGTTGGCTCCAGTTACAATAAAAAATTGCTCTTCTTGTAATACTAAATCACTATCAATACGTTTTTCAGAATTTAATAATGGATGACCTAATGCTTCAGCAGAAATCGTAGTAGATTCATTTGTTATTTTAGGATAACTAAACTCTTGATGGTTAAAAGTATAATTACCAAAGCTGTTGTAGGCATCAAAAAAAGTAACGACTTCAAACCAGTCTTCAACTTTATCAGCATATTTAGTAATCCATTGTTCTACATGATAGGTTTGTCTAATGTCCCAAAGCAATAGTCCATTGCCGAAAATAGCAGAAATCAAATTATTTCTATTATCTAATGCATCTAAAACTTTAGAGAATTTTGCGAAAATCTGTGAGGCTTTTAAACCTTCTAACTTAATCTTCAGTTGTTGATCTTTTAATAATTGTGACTTGAATTCTTGATTTTCAATCTGCTCTAATAACAAAGCATATTGTCTGAAAGTATCCTTTGCCTTTTCTGTATTTTGAGCTAAACCATTGATTTGTTTTAAATAAATTGCCGTGATTCCTAAACCTAATATTAACCAACCTAATAACAAATAACCTGAACGCATCATTGAAATAACCTCAATGATACCTAATATTAACAAAACAACTGAAACCAAACTAAAGGCTATAGTAATCCAATAATGAACAGGGTTTAAAAACGATTTGTAATCCTTAAGCCATTTTATAATAGACCTAGCGGAATGCTCTACCTCTACACCTTGTGCAACACCAGAATAATTTTGTCTCCATTTTGGTACTAATGCTAATTCTTGAATAGCTTCTTGTCGAGTTTCAATATTTGAGATATCATTAGCTAGTAAATGCTCAGTAAGTTTTTCTGTACCTTCTTTAATTGTAGTTCGATTTATGAATTGAAAAAAAGACCCCTTCCCAAACAAATCAATATCTAAACTATAGAAATGTTTTGGATTTTGAAACTCAGAACCATCAGCTCTGTCATAAAAATCTCCTGATGCTATTTTAAGTTCATCTACATTAATAGTTACCAACCTTTTATGAAGCGCTCTTTTTGCTTTTATATCTGTATATTTTGATAATAAAAACAAGAAAATTGCTATTCCTAAAACACCAATTGTCACAGCAACTTGCCATTGATTAAAACTTAAGTAGATACCAAAAACAGTTAATACAAAAACAGATAGTCTAAGTATACTGTACAGACTCATTCGCTTAAAAATACGTTTTGATTCTGCTTGGTTTAACTCTAATTGTTTTTTGTAAAAAGTATTTGAGTTTTGCATAGATTTAAACTTGAAAACTAAAAATCCCAAGATAAGATATTACCTTGGGATTTAATTTATTAAAAATGCTGAAAATGATTTCAGCATACATATTTTTATAATTAACCTTTGAAAGTTGCAGATAAATATTCTCTATTCATACGTGCAATGTTTTCTAAAGAAATTCCTTTAGGACATTCTACTTCACAAGCTCCTGTGTTAGTACAATTTCCAAAACCTTCTAAATCCATTTGTGCTACCATGTTTTTAACACGATCTGCCGCTTCTACTTGTCCCTGTGGTAATAATGCATATTGAGATACTTTGGCTCCAACAAATAACATTGCAGAAGAATTTTTGCAACTCGCTACACAAGCTCCACAACCAATACAAGCTGCAGCATCCATAGCTTCATCTGCTGCATGTTTAGATATTGGAAGCGCATTAGCATCTTGTGTATTACCAGAAGTATTTACAGAAATGTAACCACCAGCTTGTTGAATACGTTCAAAAGCCATTCTATCTACTATTAAATCTTTAATCACAGGAAAAGCCGCTGCTCTAAAAGGCTCAATAGTTATAGTATCTCCATCGTTAAACATTCTCATGTGTAACTGACATGTTGTAATACCTCTATCTGGACCGTGTGCTTCGCCATTAATATACAAAGAACACATTCCACAAATACCTTCACGACAATCGTGGTCAAACGCTACAGGTTCTTCACCAGAGTTTACTAATTGTTCGTTCAAAACATCTAGCATTTCTAGGAAAGACATATGTTCTGAAATATCAGTGACTTTATAATCGACCATTTGACCCTTTGTATTTGAGTCTTTTTGTCTCCAAATTTTAAGTGTTAGATTCATCATCATGTCTTTTCCTATTTGTATGAACGTTGTTTTAGTTCAATATCCTTAAATTCTAATTCTTCTTTATGTAAAACAGCATCTGCTGGTTCGCCTTTATATTCCCAAGCAGATACAAAAGCAAAATCTTTATCGTTACGTTTCGCTTCTCCCTTTTGCTCGCCATCTAACTCTATAGATTCTTCTCTAAAGTGACCACCACAAGATTCATTTCTAACTAGTGCATCTTTGGCAAACAATTCACCTAACTCTAAAAAGTCTGCTACACGACCTGCTTTTTCTAATTCAGGATTCATTTCGTTAGCAGATCCAGGTATCATAACATCTTTCCAGAATTCTTCACGAATAGCTTTAATTTCGGCCATAGCTTCTTTTAAATCCTTTTCGTTTCTAGACATTCCAACTTTATCCCACATCACTTTACCTAAACGTTTATGGAAATGGTCTACAGATTTTGTTCCTTTGTTATTGATAAAGAAATCAATTCTATCTTTCACATCTTTTTCTACTTCATCAAACGCTTTGGTATCAGTAGGAATTTTTCCTGTTCTAATATCATCAGATAAATAATCTCCAATTGTATATGGTAACACAAAATAGCCATCAGCTAAACCTTGCATTAAAGCCGAAGCTCCAAGTCTGTTAGCTCCATGATCAGAGAAATTAGCTTCTCCAATACAATATAAACCTTCAACAGTAGTCATTAAGTTGTAATCAACCCAAACACCACCCATTGTATAGTGTGTTGCAGGATATATCATC
>NZ_JADGDZ010000084.1 GCF_016744625.1 Winogradskyella sp. | reverse complement strand
TAAGCCTTTAGAAGCTAATACAACAGAAATAGATTTTATAGTTGAAGATAAGAATGTTGTGTTTGTTGATGATGTGTTGTATACAGGTCGAAGCATAAGATCTGCATTAACTGCAATCCAATCTTTTGGAAGACCTAACAATATAGAATTACTCACTTTAATAGATCGTCGATTTAGTCGTCATTTGCCAATACAACCAAATTATAAAGGAAGACAGGTTGATGCGATAGACAATCAAAAAGTGAAAGTAAATTGGATGGAAAATGAAGGTGAGGATTCGGTGTATTTAATTGATAAATAGAATACTAAAATTATGAGTGAATTAAGTGTCAATCACTTATTAGGCATCAAATATCTTACAAAACAAGATATAGAACTTATTTTTGAAACTGCAGATCAGTTTAAAGAGGTTATTAATAGACCTATTAAAAAAGTGCCTTCACTTAGAGATATTACTATTGCCAATTTGTTTTTTGAAAATTCAACCAGAACTAAATTATCATTTGAGTTAGCAGAGAAAAGGTTATCTGCTGATGTGATTAATTTTTCAGCGTCACAATCATCAGTTAAAAAAGGGGAAACACTTATTGATACCGTAAATAACATCTTATCTATGAAAGTAGATATGGTGGTAATGCGTCATCCTAATCCTGGTGCAGGAGTATTTTTATCTAAACATGTCAATGCAAGTATTGTAAATGCTGGAGATGGTGCACACGAGCATCCAACACAAGCTTTATTAGATTCATATTCTATAAGAGAGAAACTTGGTTCTGTAAAAGGAAAGAATGTCGTTATTGTTGGCGATATATTACACAGTAGAGTAGCATTGTCTAATATTTATGCGCTTCAATTACAAGGTGCTAATGTTATGGTTTGTGGACCAAAAACGTTGTTGCCAAAATATATAAAAGACTTAGGCGTTAAAGTAGAAACAAACCTTAAAAAAGCTTTAGAGTGGTGTGATGTGGCAAATATGTTAAGAGTTCAGAACGAGCGTATGGATATTAGCTATTTTCCTTCCACTCGAGAGTACACGCAACAATTTGGTGTTAATAAAGAACTACTAGATAGCTTAGATAAAGAGATTGTAATAATGCATCCAGGTCCAATAAACCGTGGAGTAGAAATTACGAGTGATGTTGCAGATTCTAAACAAGCTATTATATTAAATCAAGTTGAAAATGGAGTAGCGGTGAGGATGGCAGTAATTTACCTTTTAGCTTCTAAAATAAAACAATAGATTATGATTGTCGATAAAGATGGTAATACTATAATAATTGCTCAAGAGAAAGCTTCAGTTAAAACGTTAGTTAATAATATAGAGCAATCTTACGATAAGTATAAAGACTACCATCTCGTTGTTAGATTATCAAGTCTTGATAAGATTACATTAGAAGATGTCATTGAGTTTTTACGTTTAAGTAATAATCATCGTTCTGCAAAAAAATCTTTTATTGTTGTTTCTGATATGGTTAATATTGATGAAATGCCAGACGAAATTATCGTCGTACCGACTTTGCAGGAGGCTTTTGATATTATTGAAATGGAAGACATTGAACGCGATTTAGGGTTTTAATATATGAAACTTACTATTCTCGGTTGTCATAGTGCAACGCCTCGTACCAATACCAATCCAACCTCACAAGTTCTTGAGATTAAAAATCATATGTTTTTAATTGATTGTGGTGAGGGAACTCAGGTAGAATTAAGACGAAATAAAGTCAAGTTTTCAAGGATTAAACATATATTTATTTCACATCTTCATGGTGATCATTACTTTGGTTTAGTTGGTTTGATTAGCACATTTAGGTTGCTTACAAGAGAAACTGAACTTCATATTTATGCACCAAAAGGCCTAAAGGAAGTGATTACGCTTCAAATGAAATTGTCTGATAGTTGGACTAATTACCCTTTGATTTTTCACGAATTGACTTCAAAAAAATCAGAATTAATTTATGAAGATGATAAAGTCGAAGTGTTCACAATTCCTTTAAAGCATCGTATATATACCAACGGTTTCTTCTTTAGAGAAAAGGAAAATGAACGTAAGCTAGATATGAATGCGGTTTTAAATGCAAATATCGATATGGCTTACTACAGAAAATTAAAGCAAGGAGCAGATGTAGAAAATGAAGATGGAGTTTTAATTAAAAATGAAGCAGTTACTAAAGATCCAATACCTGCACAAAGCTATGCCTTTTGTAGTGATACGGTTTATAATGAATCTGTTATTCCTATTATTAAGGAAGCAACAGTTTTATATCACGAATCTACTTTTTTAGACAAGAATGAGTCACTTTGTGAACGAACAAAGCATTGTACTGCTAGACAAGCAGCAACAATAGCTAAAAAAGCGAATGTAGAAACTCTAATACTTGGCCATTATTCTACTCGATATGGAAGTTATGATGGTTTTGAAACCGAGGCAAAAACTGTTTTTGAAAATGTACTTTTGGCTAAAGATGGTAAATCTTTTGAGTTTTAACTAAGTTCATCAAACTGTTCAACCCAGTCAATGGCTTCTCTTAAACTCAATGCTCTTTTCATTGGTATGGATGCCATTTGTTTTTCAATATTTGCATTTAAAAAAGTAGAATTTCTATAGCTTACAATCGAAGCTGCAATTAAAATACTTTCATCTTTATCAAAATAAGACCAAAGTACTGGGTCGATAGAATAAGCATTAATCCGGTTGGCTATATAAGCTAGGTTCCTATTATATCCATAATAATCTATTAAGGAGCTTAAAAGTTGATCTAATTTTATTGAATTAAAGTGCTCTCCCTCATTAACTTCCATAACAAAAAAGTTATCACATAGGAAATAAGAGCCAAAATCTAAAACAACTTTTTTATAATTCAATGATTTTGAAACTAAGGAATCTTCAAAGCGCATGTTATGTTGTAATATTTTAGTTAGGGTTAAAATATAACCAAAACTACTCTTTTTTTGATAGAAACAAAATAATCAACTAACTTCGTAAGCCTATGGAAAAAGATCTAAGCAACTATAGAAAATCTTACGAAAAGGATGAATTGTTACTAGAAAATGTACCAGAAAATCCTATTGAACTTTTCAGAGATTGGTTTATTGAAGTCGATACACATTTCGATGTAGATGAAGCAAACGCTATGACTGTTTCTACTATTGGTTTAGACGGTTATCCTAAGAGTAGAGTAGTACTGCTTAAAAAATACACTCATGAGGGTTTTATATTCTACACTAATTATAATAGTGAAAAAGGAAAAGCCATTACTGAGAACTCAAACGTTTGCTTGTCTTTCTTTTGGCATGGAGCTGAACGCCAAATTATTATAAAAGGAAAAGCAGAAAAAATAGCTGAGAATCTAAGTGATGGTTATTTTGAATCGCGTCCAAGAGGAAGTCAGCTTGGAGCCATAGCTTCTAATCAAAGTGATGTGATTACAGATAGAAACGCACTTGATGCTAAATTAAAAGCTTTAGAAACAGATTATGAAGGCAAAGACATTAATAGACCAAAACATTGGGGAGGATTTATAATAAAACCTGTTGAGCTTGAGTTTTGGCAAGGTAGACCTAATAGACTTCATGATAGAATACGATATCAACTACAAGAAGATTATAATTGGAAAATTGAACGATTAGCACCTTAGATTTTATCCGACGAAACACACTTTATTTCAGATTAAATTCACTTTCACTATTTAAAAACATGTATTTCATCGATGTTTTACATAAATATTCGACTAACGACATGTTTTTCATCGATTTTAACATTTAGTTAACAAATTAACATAAGAAGGCAGTTACTTTAGTAATCCCAAACCTAAATAACCTACTTATGAAAGTTACTAAACTGTTGCCATTTCTGGCTATTGTTACCCTCTTAGGCTTTACGTCTTGTTCTACAGATAGTGCTGCAGAAGACAAGATTAATTCTATTGAAGTTCCTGTTGCACCTCAAGCAAAACTGATTGAAATTGAAATTATGGAACTAATTAATGCACACAGAATTACTTTAGGTTTAAACCCATTAGAAGATCATAATACAGTTAAAGCTGTTGCTTTTACACATACTGATTATATGATTGAAGTAGATAACGTATCTCACGATAACTTCTTTCAAAGAAAACAAAGCTTACAGGCTAATGCAAGTGCAAACATCGTTTCAGAAAATGTAGCTTACGGTTTCAGTTCTGCAGAGTCTGTTGTTAATGCTTGGTTAAATAGTCCAAGTCATAAAGAAAATATAGAAGGTGATTTTACGGATTTCGATGTTTCTGCCGAACAAAACAATGAAGGAAAGTGGTATTTTACTAATATCTTCATTAAGCGCTAAACCGCATTAAAAGTTGATTAATAGCCAAAAAAAGCCACAGTGATGTGGCTTTTTTTATTCGTTTTGTTAATTTTCTATTGAATTGCATTATGATTTTTCTAGTATAAGCAGTCTTTCTTCAATCGTGTTTTGGTACAGGTAGATTAAAATATTCGTTTTTAGTTTTATCCAAAGTTTGTGAAATCAGATTGAAATTTTCTTTTGTAGGTTTTAAATCCACGAATTTATCAATTATAGCCCTATTTCTATAAATGACAAATGTATTTTCAACTTCGGGATTTATTTTATTGAGATTTACTTCACTTTCCTTGTCGAAAAATGATGGAACAAAGGTTAAAGCTGTGCTCTTTATCTTGAGTTCAATTCCTAAATTCTCCAATTGATTATGTCTTTTTTCTTTGCGGTAATTTTTCTCGTTACCATAAACAAAGTAGACTTTTAAATATTTACTACGACTTACGCTTTCAAGTTCTAAAAATGATAACCAATCTTTTATATTATTCCAATTAGGATTATTGCCTACAAAGTAAACTATCCCGTGAAATCTTCCGTATTTACACACAGGACAAGTTTTGGTTCCTTTATCTGGTCCAAACGCATGAAATGGTGTAAATGAAGGATTGTCTTCGCCAATTTCAAGTCCTGAATTCAGTTTTGTTTGATTTTTTTCAGGATAGTTTGGAATATTAAGTCCTAAAATAATATTGTGTTCTACTACTTGTAAATCCTTGTCAATCAACACTCTTAAAATGCCACTTCCACCACGATTTTCAAGAGTCTTTCTTTTTTTTCCTGTCAATAATATATCGTCATCAAAAACAAATCCATCGATGTAATATTCATCCTCAATGTTTGGCTCTTTTATAGAAGTGTGAATATGTGCAGGTATATCACGGTTTGGATAAGGTGCTGGACGAATTGTATTAATTGAATATTTGCCATTTTCGTCCGATTTGACCCAACCTCTAATATATCCGTGTCTTTTGGCTTGTTCGTCCATTCCTTCTTTTTGGGAATAATATCCGTTGTTGCCGGTTTGCCAATAGTAAATAATTACGTTTGGTGCCGGAATTCTCCCACCAATTTTATAAACTGTTCCTGTTATCAAAAGTTTTTGACCTTTTTCAGTCCAACCAGCACTTGTGTCGATTGACTTAATGTTTTTTGGCATTCCAACGTACATTAATTCGCAACCGTCACAACCTCCGCCAACAAGTTTTCTCTTTTCAGATTGTTTTTCGTCTGTTTTGATTTGTCCGCTACAATTTGTAAATATGCTTATACAAGAGAACAAGAAAATGATATTTAATAGTTTCATTGTGGTATGAAAGTTTGTTGATTTTTGTTTTATATCAAAAGATAGGACTAGAAATACCTAACAAAAAATTAAATGGCGTAAGGCGATGAATTTATATGGTAACTTG
Organism: Winogradskyella sp.; assembly: GCF_016744625.1. Taxonomy (GTDB): domain Bacteria; phylum Bacteroidota; class Bacteroidia; order Flavobacteriales; family Flavobacteriaceae; genus Winogradskyella. Next base: position 9,830 of record NZ_JADGDZ010000084.1, on the reverse strand, counting down.
ATGAGTACTTTTAAACTTGCTCTTAAAATTAGAGACATAAGTTCTACTCAATCTTATTTCAGCATCATTATTTAAAAAAATGTCATAATCACCATTAAGACGAGATTTGAATAAAACCACTTTGTCTAGGTTGATAATTGTGGATTTATGTACGCGAACGAAATTTTGGTGATTCAATTGGGCGAAAATTGATTTCAGAGTTTCTTTGTGAAGGTATTTTTTGTCTTTGAGTTGGATTGAAATATATGGTGTATCTGCTTTAATCTGATAGATGTTGCTTACCTCAACAACAGTATTATATTTTCCATTGTTAATAATTATGTTCTCGATGTAGGGTTTTTTATTTGAAGAAATTATATCAGTTAGTTTATAAGAAAGGTATCTGTATCCAAAAACGAAAACAGAATAAATCAGAACAAGTTTATATAAATCGTTAGCTAAAGTATAGGATAGTATTTTATATATGTCATATCTGCCATTATAGAAAAGAACAGAAAAGAACAGAAAAACAAAAGGAAGTATAAGGAGATGGATAATTATAGGTGTAATTATAAAGAATGCTGTTTTGCCAAATGAATCTAAATTTTGATTTTTGAGAATTCTACTTAACATTGCTAATATTGGAATGAAAAGAATCCAAATAGTTTTAAATAAAATTGATTCACTAAAATGAAATGAGGATCCATTTCTATTTGATTCCAAAAAATCTTGAAATATTGTAAGACTTATAATACATATAAATATGACTAAAAGTATTCTAACATTCTTTTTTATGTCTGTTGGAATGCTGTAAATATTTTTTTTTTGAAAGATAGTTTGTATCATAGTTTAATTTCGTCAGAATTAAATATAACTATATATAAAGATAGCACAAAAAAAGCAAGCCCATAAGAGCTCGCTTTTTAATTAAGTAATATGAAGGTAAAACTAATCGTTTACAATGTAGAAATAAGATCGTCTATTGAGTTGATGTTCTTCTTCAGTACATTTTACACGGTTAGCACATTTATTTAATAATTGAGACTCTCCATAGCCAATAGCACTTTGTACTCTATTAGCTTCAATACCTCTAGAAATGATATAATCTCGCGTAGATTTAGCTCGTCTGTCTGAAAGTTTCATGTTATATCTATCACGTCCACGACTATCTGTGTGAGATTCAATTTTAATGACCATTTCTGGATGCTTACGAAGTACATCAACAATATTCTCAAGCTCGTACTCTGCATCTGTTCTAATATTCGATTTGTCAAAATCAAAGAAAATAGGATTGATAACAATTTGGTTATCTATGATTAAAGGCATTAAGTTTAGATCGGCATTGATAGGTTTGTTATTTTCATCTGTTGTTGTTACAGTCTTTTTATTTTCTTTATAATCTTGTTTTGTACCGACTACAGTATAAGTTTTGTTACAATCTACTTCAAAATAAAAATAGCTTTTACCTTTTGTGTTTTTCTCTTCAAGGACTTTTCCGGTTTCATCAATTAAACGAACAGTCACTCCTGTTAAGAATATACCAGTGATACTATCTCTAATAACTCCAGTGATTTCTTGTTTGCATTGATACGAATTAAAACTATAAATATCGTCTCCGCCTTTACCATTTGGTCGGTTAGAAGAAAAGTAACCTTTATCTGTTTCAGAATCTAAGAAGAATGCAAAATCATCATAACCACTATTGTAAGGTGCTCCCATATTTTGTGGTTCAGAGCGATCTCCTCTTAAATTATATGATTTAAAAATATCGAGTAAACCTAAATTTAAATAACCATCTGATGAAAAGTATAGTGTATTATCCTTACTTACAAAAGGAAACATTTCGCGACCTTCTGTATTAATTAGTTCCCCTAAATTTTCAGGTTCTCCATAAGTGCCATCTTCGTTTATAGACACTGAGTAAATATCGGTTTGTCCAATGCCTCCTTCTCGGTCAGATACAAAATATAAAGTTTTATTATCTGGACTTAAGGTAGGATGCCCTGTTGAAAACATTTTATCATTAAAAGGCAGTTCAATAATATTTGTCCATTGGTTATTTTCTAGAGTAGCCTTATACATCTTTAAATGTGAAGTTCCCTTCTTATCATAACCAATTTTGTTGCGCTTATTCACATTATCTCTAGTAAAATATAATGTTTTACCATCATTAGTTATCGCAACTGAAGCTTCGTGATATTCAGTATTTATTGTACTTGATGCAATATCTGTTACTGATCCATAGTTGCGAATATCTCCTTCTCCTGTAATTGAAACCTGTACTAAATCTAAGAAAGGTTCTTGATTCCAATTATATACTTTTTTACCATCACCTCTTGCTGATGCAAAGTATAATGTACTATTATGCACATAAGATCCAAAGTCAGAATTTTTAGTATTAAAAGGTAAATTTTCTATATCGACTACAACATCATTTTTTGAAGTGAGTTTATCATAGATATCTACTTCATCTGGATTATAGCCTTTAAGTCTGCTATCTCCTTGTTGAGCAGCACTTAATTCTTTAAGCCATTTATCTGCTTCTTCGTAATTACCAATACTTCTCAAAGATTGAATATATTTATATAAATATTCTGCATCTATGGTTTTAGACTCTTTTAAAGCTTCACCATACCAATAGGTAGCTTTTTCTGAATTAGAGTTGTTATAGTAAGCATCTCCTAATCGTGTTAATACATGAACACTATTTTCGCCTTTTTCAACAGCTTTTTCATATAACTCTATGGCTTTAACATAGCCAAAATTATTAAAGAATTTATCTGCCAACTTTGTTTGAGCAAAGACTAACGAACTGCTTAAAATTAGAATGAATGCTAATATTTTTGTCTTCATAATGTGTTTCATTTTAGAAGTATCTTGGCGATTTAATTCGTTTACTTTTAAAGACTTCGAACATTAGTAATACTTCGTGAGTACCACTAGTGTAAGCCCTTATATCTGAAATTGGATATTCGTATGCATAGCCAATTCTCATTTGCTTTGATATCTGAAAATCTGCAATACCACCAATTGCAGCAGCAGACTGGTTTACTCTATAAGATCCACCAACCCAAAAGGTTTCATTAAACAAAAAGTTTGCCGAAATATCAAAAGAGAGTGGAGCTCCGTTTGTAGCCTTTAATAGTACTGAAGGTTTTAATTTAGTTGTTTCGCTTAAATCGAAAACATAACCACCAGTAATATAATAACTGATACGTTCTAAAGCCACATAGTCTATAGTTCCATTACCACCATTATTATAATCTGTATTTAAAATTCTTGGTGCCGAAAGCCCTAAGTACCAACGTTGCGAATGCCAGTATAAACCAGCACCTACATTTGGACTCCAACGGTTAGAAACATCATTAAAAAACGGATCGCTAACAACTGAAGGGTCATTTAGTAATTCTTCATCTAAATTGTAATGCGTAAAACCTGCTTTAAGACCAAAGGCTAATTTTGAATCTATACCAGTTTGTATTGTATATGAAAAGTCACCATAGATATATGAGAAATTTTCGTAACCTAGTTTATCATTAATAAACGAAAGACCTAAACCAATCTTTTCATTTCTTAAAGGAGTATGAATAGATAATGTTTGTGTTTCGGGCCCACCTTCTAATCCAACCCATTGACTTCTATGTAAGCCAACAACACTGAGCGTTTCTCTACTACCTGCATAAGCCGGATTTATAGAGATGGTGTTAAACATGTATTGCGTAAATTGAGGTAACTGCTGTGCAAAGGCCGTTGATACACTCAAAAAAAGTATGGCAATACTTAAAATTTTAGATAGCTTCATCGGTTAAGTTTATTTAGTTGCTACGTAGATAGGACCAGCAAATGGTTCTAATCCACTATTTCTTAAATTAATTATATAATAGTAAGTTCCTGTTGGGACTTTTCCAGAACTTCCCACTGAAGATCCGTGTGCATCTCCATTCCAATCATTTTGGTAATTGTTATTTTTATAAATCTCAGCTCCCCATCGATTGAATATCTGAAGTTCTACAACAAAACCACAAACTTCTACACCAGTAATTGTAAAGTACTCATTATAATTATCTCCATTTGCCGTTACAGTTTTAGAGATGACTACATTGTCTTTACCACAAGCCAATACAACACAATCATCATCTATAGTTACATTAACTTCTACTTCTGTTGGACATGGTCCTTCTGTAATAGAATACATAAATGTATAAATACCAATCTCATCAACAGACGCAGGGTCAAAGAAACTTCCATTTAAACTAGCATTACCAGCAACGACAGTCCATGTTCCATCCATATCGAAATCGCCAGACAATAAATCGAATAAATCGAATTCTATATCCAGTATACAACGATTAGCATCAGAGACATTGATAACATTGCTGATTTCTACAGTTATATTCTGCACAAATTGAGATTCGTTACCACAATCATCAGTAACAATCCATGTTCTTATGATGCTATAATCTTCAAAATCATTAATTTGGGTTGAAGCTTCATTAAAGACAACATCAATATCATTAGAACATGAATCTTCAAATACTAAATCTGGTATACTTGGTATTGAGTCACATGCTACAGTTATGTTTTCATCAAATGCTGTTACTAGAGTAGGTGCTGTATTATCTCTAACTGTAATAATCTGTATATGAATTGCATCATTTCCACAATTGTCTGTTGTAGTCCAAGTACGTTCTATGATATAGTCACCTATACATGCACCATTTGTAATTTCTTCTTCAACAGTTACATTTGTAGTACTACAGCTATCAGTTGCAGTTAGTGTTTCAGCTACTGGAACAGCATCACATTCAGCATCCATATCTGCAGGCAATGTCTCATTAAACGATGGTGCAGTAGTATCTTGAACTGTTATAGTTTGTGTATGAATTGTTTCATTTCCACAATCATCTGCAGCAGTCCATGTTCTAACTAATGTATATTCGTTATCACAGCTTCCTGCAGTCGTTGATTCTACAACAGTTACAGTAGCATCACCACAATTATCAGTTGCAGTAATTGTTTCTGTAGCAGGAACAGCATCACATTCTAAAGTTACATCTGAAGGTAAATCAACATCAAATGTTGGAGGTGTACTATCTTGAATTGTAATTGTTTGAATTAAAACGGTAGTATTATCACAGTCGTCAGTCAATGACCAAGTACGAGTAATTATAGATTCGTTGGCACAACTTCCAGCTGTTTCGCTATCAGTAAATGTAGCTTCTATACCAGAATCACAATTATCAGCTTCATCTGTTACATCACCAGTAATAGCCAAATTAGTAACATCAACGTCACATTCTACTGTAATATCAGCAGGAATAGTAAAAGTTGGTGCTGTAGTATCTTGAATAGTAATAGTTTGAACTAAAGTTGTTGTATTGTCACAATCATCTTCTAAAGTCCAAGTTCTTTGAATAGTATATGAATCTCTACAACTACCTTCAACAGTTGTATCTAAAAATGTAGCTTCAAGACCTGTAGAACAGTTATCTGTTTCATCAGTAACGTTACCAGTAATAGTTAAGTCCGTAGCATCTACATCACATTCAATAGTCAAGTCTACAGGAACGGTAAACGTTGGTGCTGTAGTATCAACCACATTAATAGTTTGAACTAAAGTAGTTGCATTATCACATTCATCAGTTAAAGACCAAGTACGAGTAATTACATACTCGTTAGTGCAATTTCCTGCTGCAACAATATCAGAATAAGTCGCTTCAAGACCAGTTGCACAATTGTCAGTTTCGTCAGTGACGTCTCCAGTAATAGTTAAATTCGTAGAATCTACATCACATTCAACAGTTAAATCCGCAGGTACAGTAAACGTTGGTGCTGTAGTATCTACTACATTGATTGTTTGAACTAATGTTGTTGTATTATCACATTCATCAGTTAAAGACCAAGTACGAGTAATTACAGATTCGTTGGCACAATTTCCTGCTGCAACAATATCAGAATAAGTCGCTTCAAGTCCAGTAGAACAATTGTCAGTTTCGTCAGTAACGTCACCAGTAATAGTTAAGTCCGTAGCATCAACATCACATTCAATAGTTAAGTCTGTAGGAACTGTAAATGTTGGTGTCGTATTATCTTCGATTCTTATTGTTTGTAAAGCAGTAGAAATATTGTCACAACTATCTACAAGAGTCCATTTCCTATTAATAATATAGGACCCTGGACAATTTCCATCAGTAATGATATCTTTATATATAGCTTCTAATCCTATAGAACAATTATCTGCTTCATCAATAACATCTCCAGTTATAGTTAAGTCATTTACATCAACGTCACATTCTAAGTTTAAATTTGCAGGTGCAGTAAATGTTGGTGGAGTAGTATCAACCACACTAATAGTTTGTATTAAAGTAGTTGTATTGTTACAAGTATCCGCAAGAGACCATGTACGAGTGATTATAGATTCGTTAGCACAACTTCCAACAGCTACAGTATCTGAATATGTTGCCTCTAAATCTGTATCACAACTATCGTTTTCATCAATAACATCACCAGTAATTGTTAAATTATTTTCATCAATATCACATTCTATAGTAATGTCAGCAGGCACAGTAAATGTAGGAGGCGTTGTATCTTGAACAGTTATGGTTTGGTCAGCAGACGTTGCATTACCACAATCGTCAGTAGCCGTCCATGTTCTTATAATTGTTTTTGTATTACCACAAGCTGCAGTTTCTACATCAGATTGAGAAATCGTCACTGAACCACAAGTATCATTACCAGTAGCGACACCAGTGTTAGCACTCGACTCATCTTCCGTACATTCAATAGTCACATCCGCAGGAGCAGAGATTGTAGGAGGTGTTGTGTCTTGAACAGTTATGGTTTGGTCAGCAGACGTTGCATTACCACAAGCATCAGTAGCCGTCCATGTTCTTATAATAGTTTTCGTATTACCACAAGCTGCAGTTTCTACATCAGATTGAGAAATAGTTACTGTACCACAAGTATCAGAACCAGTAGCCATACCAGTATTAGCACTCGACTCATCTTCCGTACATTCAATAGTGACATCAGCAGGAGCAGAGATTGTAGGAGGCGTTGTGTCTTGAACAGTTATGGTTTGGTCAGCAGACGTTGCATTACCACAAGTATCAGTAGCCGTCCATGTTCTTATAATAGTTTTCGTATTACCACAAGCTGCAGTTTCTACATCAGATTGAGAAATGGTTACTGTACCACAAGTATCAGAACCAGTGGCTACACCAGTGTTAGCAGAAGACTCATCTTCTGTACACTCAATAGTAACATCAGCAGGAGCAGTAATTGTAGGAGGCGTTGTATCTTGAACAGTTATGGTTTGGTCAGCAGACGTTGCATTACCACAATCGTCAGTAGCCGTCCATGTTCTTATAATTGTTTTTGTATTACCACAAGCTGCAGTTTCTACATCAGATTGAGAAATCGTCACTGAACTACAAGTATCAGAACCAGTAGCCACACCAGTGTTAGCACTTGTTTCATCTTCTGTACATTCAATAGTCACATCAGCAGGAGCAGAGATTGTAGGAGGTGTTGTATCTTGAACAGTTATGGTTTGGTCAGCAGACGTTGCATTACCACAAGTATCAGTAGCCGTCCATGTCCTTATAATAGTTTTCGTATTACCACAAGCTGCAGTTTCTACATCAGATTGAGAAATGGTTACTGTACCACAAGTATCAGAACCAGTGGCTACACCAGTGTTAGCAGAAGACTCATCTTCTGTACACTCAATAGTAACATCAGCAGGAGCAGTAATTGTAGGAGGCGTTGTATCTTGAACAGTTATGGTTTGGTCAGCAGACGTTGCATTACCACAATCGTCAGTAGCCGTCCATGTTCTTATAATTGTTTTTGTATTACCACAAGCTGCAGTTTCTACATCAGATTGAGAAATCGTCACTGAACTACAAGTATCAGAACCAGTAGCCACACCAGTGTTAGCACTTGTTTCATCTTCTGTACATTCAATAGTCACATCAGCAGGAGCAGAGATTGTAGGAGGTGTTGTATCTTGAACAGTTATGGTTTGGTCAGCAGACGTTGCATTACCACAAGCATCAGTCGCTGTCCATGTTCTTATAATAGTTTTCGTATTACCACAAGCTTCAGTTTCAACATCAGATTGTGACATGATTACATCACCACAAGTATCAGATCCAGTAGCAACACCAGTGTTAGCAGAAGACTCATCTTCGGTACACTCAATAGTAACATCAGCAGGAGCAGAGATTGTAGGAGGAGTAGTATCAGTAACAGTAATAGTTTGATCAGCAGAGGTTGCATTACCACAAGCATCAGTAGCCGTCCATGTTCTTGTAATGGTTTTAGTATTTCCACAAGTTTCAATTTCTGAATCAGAGAAAGAAACATTCGGTGCAGCACAGTCATCTGTAGCAGTAGCTGTACCAGTATTTGCTGGATTTGTATCTTCAGTGCATTCAATTGTTATATCCGCAGGAATTGTCAAAATAGGATCTACTGTATCAATAATTGAATATGTTGCTGTTGTAGATGAAGCATTATTACAATCATCAGTAGCAGTAAAGGTTACTGTAATCGCACCATTTGCACAATCCACAGCTGTATTCGATCCATAATCATTAGACCAAGTTACGTTGCCACAAGTATCTGAGGCAGTTGCTCCAGCATTATTTAATAACCAGGCTTCTAATGTTCCATCTGGAGTAACTCCACATTGGATGTCAATATTTTGAATACCAGAATTATCAATTGTAGGAGGCGTTGTGTCTTGAACAGTTATGGTTTGGTCAGCAGACGTTGCATTACCACAAGCATCAGTAGCCGTCCATGTTCTTATAATAGTTTTCGTATTACCACAAGCTGCAGTTTCTACATCAGATTGAGAAATCGTCACTGAACCACAAGTATCATTACCAGTAGCCACACCAGTATTAGCACTCGACTCATCTTCCGTACATTCAATAGTGACATCAGCAGGAGCAGAGATTGTAGGAGGTGTTGTGTCTTGCACTATAATTGTTTGGTCAGCAGACGTAGCGTTACCACAATCGTCAGTAGCCGTCCATGTTCTTGTAATAGTTTTTGTATTACCACAAGCTAGAGTTTCTAGATCAGATTGAGAAATAGTTACTGTACCACAAGTATCAGAACCAGTAGCCACACCAGTGTTAGCACTCGACTCATCTTCGGTACACTCAATAGTAACATCAGCAGGAGCAGAGATTGTAGGAGGAGTAGTATCAGTAACAGTAATAGTTTGATCAGCCGAAGTTGCGTTACCACAAGCATCAGTAGCGGTCCATGTTCTTACAATAGTTTTTGTATTCCCACAAGCTTCAGTTTCAACATCAGATTGTAATATGATTACATCACCACAAGTGTCAATTCCAGTAGCAACACCAGTGTTAGCAGAAGACTCATCTTCTGTACACTCAATAGTAACATCAGCAGGAGCAGTAATTGTAGGAGGTGTTGTATCTTGAACAGTAATCGTTTGATCAGCCGAAGTAGCGTTCCCACAAGCATCAGTAGCGGTCCAAGTTCTAATAATAGTTTTTGTATTCCCACAAGCAGTTGTAACATCATCAGTTTGTGTAATCGTCACAGTTCCACAAGTATCAGATCCAGTGGCTACACCAGTGTTAGCAGAAGACTCATCTTCTGTACACTCAATAGTAACATCAGCAGGAGCAGAGATTGTAGGAGGAGTAGTATCAGTAACAGTAATAGTTTGGTCCGCTGAAGTTGCGTTCCCACAAGCATCAGTAGCGGTCCATGTTCTTATAATTGTTTTTGTATTACCACAAGCTGCAGTTTCTACATCAGATTGAGAAATCGTCACTGAACCACAAGTATCAGAACCAGTAGCC
>NZ_JADGDZ010000083.1 GCF_016744625.1 Winogradskyella sp. | reverse complement strand
GGGTATAAAATATAATATTCGCAAAAATATTATTTTAAACCCTAAATTTAATAGGGTGTAAATAAAGTTTATATAGATTTGAATCGAACATAGCCTATAAATACCATTATTATGAAACAATTATTTACTTTAATCTTATTATTAACCTCAATAGTTTTAACTGCACAAGATAGTACTGAAGTATCTAACGGAAAGAAGTTCTCAATATCCGGAAGTGTAGATGCTTATTTTAGAACCAACCTCACAGGCCCAAACGAAGCTTTTGACAATGGAGATGGCCCTTATTTTTTAAATCCAGGAACATCTTTTGTAAATAGAAGCGGATTTAGTCTTGGAATGGCAAACGCTATCATTTCATATGAAGGCAATAAAGTAGGATTTGTAGCCGATTTAGTATTTGGACCAAGAGGTGAAGATGCCGTTTTCTTATCAACGGGCTCAAACAACATTATAAACCAATTATATATTTACTATAACGTAAACGTAAACGTAAAACTGATTCTAGGTAACTTCAATACGTTTTTAGGTTACGAGGTGATTTCACCCGTTGGAAATTTTAACTACAGCACATCTTATATGTTCTCTAATGGCCCATTTTCGCATTCGGGTTTAAAAGCAGATATCGCATTATCAGAAGATTTTTCTTTAATGCTTGCTGTAATGAACAGTACTGATTATACAGAAATCAATCTTGATGGCAGTTACACTTTTGGTGCTCAATTAGGCTATAAAGACCAATATTTGAATTTTATCTACGGCAACCAAACTGGGAATTCAGATCCTACTTTTCAAGTAGATTACACAGGAGGAACGGACTTAAATGATGATTTCTTCTTAGGAATTAACGCAACTTACAACGATACTGACGGAAGTGGTTTCTATGGTGCTGCATTATATCCGCAATGCACAATTTCCAAAAAACTTGATCTAGGATTAAGAGCTGAATATTTTGGTTTTCATTATAACCAGATTGACAGCGAAACGGTTATTGCAGCAACATTATCTGCAAACTACAAAGTAGATGATTTAACCATTATTCCAGAAATACGATTAGACAGCTGGAATGGTGAACTTTATTTTGATAACGACTTAGAGCCAACGAAAAGCTTAGCATCTTTTCTCGTTGCAGCAATATATAAATTCTAACTAATACTAAATACAATGAAAAAAGTTGAAGCAATAATTAGAAAATCCATGTTTTCTAAAGTAAAAAAAGCACTTCATGAAGTAGGAGTAAACTTCTTCTCTTACTGGGATGTTACAGGGCTCGGAAACGAAAAAGAAGGTCACGTTTACAGAGGTGTTTCTTATAGCACAAGTGACATACAAAGGCGATATCTATCAATCGTTGTTAATGACGACTTTGAAGAAGTCACTGTAAATGCGATACTAGAAGCTGGCTCTACAGGAGATGTTGGAGACGGCAAAATCTTTGTCTCTCATATCGAAGAGGTTTACAGAATACGAACAGGCGAAAAAGGAGGGCAAACTTTAAAATAAAACACATGGAATTACTTACGATAAATAATGTATGGATGATGATCTGTACAGCACTCGTTTTCTTTATGCATTTAGGATTTGCATTTTTAGAAATCGGATTAACACGTCAAAAAAACACGATTAACATATTATTTAAGAATATGTTTATAATTACTGTAGGGTTACTTCTCTATTGTTTAATAGGCTTCAATTTAATGTATCCAGGATTTGAATCTGGTGATTGGGGAATATTAGGATTTGCAGGATTTGGATTAGATGCACCAATGGCAGAAGGAGCTTTAGATTTAGCTTATAACGAAGGCTATACGTATTGGACAGACTTCTTATTTCAAGGCATGTTTGCAGCAACTGCAGCGACAATTGTTTCTGGAGCTGTAGCAGAACGTATGAAAATTGGACCTTTTATGATTTTTACAGTCATATATGTTGGCTTCATTTATCCAATTGCTGGCTCATGGAAATGGGGAGGTGGATTTTTACAAACTTTAGAAACACCATTTTATGATTTTGCAGGTTCTACCTTAGTACATTCTGTTGGTGGCTGGGCAGCATTAGTAGCTGTTTGTCTTTTAGATTCTAGAATTGGAAAATTTAAAGATGGAAAACTACAAGCAATTCCAGGCCACAATATTCCATTAGCAACTGCTGGCGTTATTATTCTATGGTTAGGTTGGTTTGGTTTTAATGGCGGCTCTGTTTTATCTGCCGACCCTGGACTAACGTCATTAACTTTAGTAATGACCTGCTTAGCAGCAGCATCAGGTGGTGTTGTTGCAGCCTTAGTCTCTTTTTTAAGATATAAAAATTTAGATTTAACAATGTTCCTTAATGGCATCTTAGGAGGTCTTGTTGGTATTACTGCTGGCGCAGACCAAATGAGTCCGACTGATGCTATTCTTATTGGAGCAATTGCTGGTGCGATTATCGTATTTGCTGTATCATTAATTGATAGACTTAAATTAGATGATCCTGTTGGTGCAATCGCAGTGCATTTAGTATGCGGTATTTGGGGAACACTTGCCGTTGGAATCCTTGGAAACCTTGCCGGAGGAGCACAATTTTTAAGTCAACTTATTGGTGTAGCTTCTTATGCCGTTATCTGTTTAGTATCTTCATTTTTAATATTGTTTATTATGAAGAAAATAGTCGGTATCAGAGTCTCAGAACGCGAAGAATTAGAAGGTCTAGATGCACATGAGCATGGAATGGATGCGTACCCTGACTTTAGATTAAATGAACATTAAATATTTTAAATTGATTGTTTAGATAATTAGTTGTTAGTTAAAATCGTCTAAGTAATTTTCTTAGGCGGTTTTTTTATACAAAAAAGCCCGTCAAGTTATTTAACTGACAGACTTATAATTTTTATTAAAATAACTTATGCTGAATTTCGACTTGCATTGATATTACCAAACAAAGATCTAGTTACCATCTTTTCAAAAATCTTCATCTGCTCATCATCTGGTTTTACTCCAGATTTTTCAAGCTCTTGAATCTTCTTCAATGCATATTGCTGAATCGTTAATAATGGCAATACAATAGATTCTCTTACAGCGATAGAAGCTTTACCAGCAGGTTCTTCTTGCATTAATTCTTTGTAACCCGTTAACTTTAATATTAAACGTTTTGATGTTTCGTATTCATCATGAATAATAGTCCAGAATTCACCATACTCAGAATCTTCTGCCATATATCTTGTTAAGTCAAAGAAGGACTTAGATAAGGACATCATACTATTCTCAATTAATGTCTTAAAGAAATCTGATGTTTTGAATAAAGTTTGCACCTTTTCAAATTCACCAGCATCTTCATAATGCTTTAAAGCTGTACCAACTCCGAAAAAGCCAGGTACGTTTTGCTTTAATTGACTCCAAGAGCCTACAAAAGGAATAGCTCTTAAATCTTCAAATACTAATCCTTCTGCTTTACCACGTTTAGATGGTCTACTTCCAATATTTGTTTTTGCATAATACTTTAATGTACTCATGTGCTCCAAATACGAAATGAATTTTGGATGCACTTTAAAATCTGAATACGCCTTATAGCTACGCTCCGATAAATCTGTCATTACATCTCTATTCTCAGAAAGCATACTTAAATCTGAATCACTAAGACTGTTATGAATACCAGAACTTATCAATTGTTCAAGGTTATATTGAGATGATTCTAGAGTCCCGAAATTAGAACTAATAGTTTGTCCTTGTATTGTTAATTGTACTTCTTTATCCTCAATCGTTGGTCCAAGAGATGCATAGAAATTGTGAGTTTTTCCACCACCACGCGCAGGAGGTCCTCCACGTCCATCAAAGAAAATAACTTTGATTCCGTATTCTCTAGACACTCGTGTTAAATTCTCTTTAGCTTTATATATTGCCCAATTAGCCATTAAATAACCACCATCTTTAGTCCCATCACTAAAACCAAGCATTATAGTTTGCTTATTTCCTCGTGATTTTAAATGCGCCGCATATTCTGGATTAGTATATAACTCTTCCATTACTTTAGGCGCATTTTCCAAATCTGTAATAGTTTCGAAAAGAGGACCAACATCAACTGTTAATCTATCTTGAAAGGCAACTAACTTCAACATTGCAAATAATTGCATAACATGCAATGTTGTTTGATTGTTACTTATGATATAACGATTCGCAGCCTTTTCTCCATTATTATCTTGAATGGTTTTAATGGCTTTCATCGTTTTTAAAGCTTTTAAAGTTTCTTCATCTTTTATTAAAGATAAATCTACTTCTCCTTTTACTTTAGATAAAATTTTAACCTGTTCTTTTTCAGAAAGATCATGATAATTCTTTGGAAAAATAGGGCTTCCACTTTTGATAAGCGAATCCACTATATCATTAAAAAACTGAGCATGCTTTCTACTATCTTGTCTAATGTCTAAATTCGCAAAGTGGAATCCGAAAAGGTGAATTTTGTTTATAAGACTATTTACTTCAGACACATAAAGTGATTGATGCTCATTCTCAATTACACTTTTAATAACTTCTAATTCAGCTAAAAAATGTTCAGCAGTTAAATTAGAATTCTTGTTTGTTATTATCTTATAAAGTTCAGTTTCTAAAACTACAATTCTATCTTCAACACCATCAAAAGTTAACTTTCGTCTTAAACGACGTACATCTCTATAATAATTTTTAATAACTGTTTCGCGTAAGCGTTTGGAAACGTTCAAGGTGATTTCTGGAGTTACAAATGGATTTCCATCTCTATCACCTCCAGGCCAAAAACCGATATTAATAATATCGTTTTCAATTTGCTTACCATCAAATATATTTTGTTGAATATAATCGTAAATCGTTCCGAATGATTTATAAAACACATTTTCTAAATACCAGATCAAACTCACAGCCTCATCATAAGGTGATGGTTTCTTGTGTTTAAAGAATGGCGTTTTACCCAACTGTGCCAACAAGTCATTTATTCTAAGTAAATCATTCTCTCGAATAGCTTCCGTTAAATCAGTAATAATACCTAAAACAGAACCTGGATAAAACTGTGTTGGATGTGCTGTTAGTACAATTCTAACCTTAAACTCTTCAAGATATTTTTGAAGTGCTTCCATCTTATTGTCAGCAGTAGCAGATTCTTTTAAACTACGAAGCGTACCAATACCATCCATGTTATTTACAACAGGAAAAGCAGCATCTTCAATAGCATCAAATAAAACCACCTGACGTTCTATATATTGAATAAATCTGAACAACAAATTAATCTGACTCTGAGGTGATCTCCTTGCCTGATATTTTTTAAAGAATGTCTCTACAATCGTGGTAGGATCATCTTGATTTGAAAACCCTTTTTGACAAGTCTCGTGAAACAACGGCAACAGTGCTCCTGTTTTTGTTATCGTATCGAATGGTAAAGTCATGAATATACTGTTGTATATCTGATACTTTGACATTACATTTTGATTAAATCTTGTAAGTTTAGGCTGTGTTGGCATTGTAATTATTCTAGTTATAATACATAAAAGTAATGAAGTATTTTCAAAAGAAAACACTTCATAATAAGTATTGCGGATTCACCAAATAACCACTTAATAATTGCATATTCTCAAAAAGAAACCTATAAAATATAGAGTTTCAATAAAGCAATTTTAGATGATTGTAGATTGACCTAAATGAATATTCGTAAAGTTCATATTGCTATCCTTTGGATTATTGATATAGTCCTCAATAAACTCACCAACTTTACCTGTGGTAACATTATCGTATTTTGTATTAATATCTGGTGTTGCAATATTTAATTTGAGTGATTTATCAACAGCTTGTTTTATCAACTCTGCTTCAGCATGCAATTCAAAATGCTCTAACAACATAGCAGCAGACAAAATAGAAGCAATTGGATTAGCTATTCCTTTTCCTGTTGCTTGTGGAAATGACCCATGAATTGGCTCGAACATCGCATACTTTTTTCCAACAGAAGCCGAAGCCAACAATCCTATAGAACCACCTATAACACTTGCTTCATCACTAATGATATCACCAAACATGTTTTCGGTTAAAATCACATCGAACTGTTTTGGGTTTAATATCATTTGCATGGCTGCATTATCTACAAATAAGAAATCTAATGTTACATCATTATATTGCTCTGCAATCTCAGTTACTACTTTTCTCCAAAGCCTCGAGCTTTCAAGAACATTAGCCTTATCAACTAGTGTTACTTTACTTTTTCTGGATTGCGCAGCTTTAAAAGCTAAATGCGTAATTCGCTCAATTTCTTCGCGAGAGTAAACACATAAATCTGAAGCCATATTACCATCCTCGCTTAATTGCTTTTCTCCAAAATAAATACCTCCTGTTAACTCTCTATAAATACTAATATCAGTTCCTTCAATGATATGCCTCTTTAAGGGTGATTTATCAATCAACGTTTGATAAGCTTTAACTGGTCTTATGTTCGCAAACAAACCTAACCCCTTTCTTAGCTTCAACAGTCCTTGTTCTGGTCTCACTTTTGCAGAAGGATCATTATCGTATTTTGGATGACCAATAGAACCAAATAATATCGCATCTGTTGATTTACATAAATCTAAAGTTTTCTCTGGTAATGGATCATTGTGCTTATCTATCGCAATAGCACCAACATCTGCATTAGTGAATTTAAAATTATGATTGAATTCTGAAGCAATAGCTTTTAAAGCTTTTACAGCCTGATTTGTAACTTCTGGACCAATACCATCTCCTGGTAATACTGCTATGGTTAATTTCATTTGTATTAATTAGTATATTTTCTGAGCTTCAAAAGCTTCAATTTGTTCTTTATTGTTGACGAGGTAATCGATATCATCGTAACCATTAATCATACATGTTTTTTTGTAGGTATCTATTTCGAAATTCTCCAACGTATCTGATCCTACTATTGAAATGATTTGGTTTTCGAGATTTACCTCTAATTCTGTTTTAGGATTGGACTCAATTCTATTCATTAAGTCACTTAAAAAAGCTTGAGAAACCTGAACAGGTAACAACCCATTATTAAGTGCATTGCCTTTAAAAATATCAGCAAAGAAACTCGATATAACAACCTTAAAACCATAGCCAACTATTGCCCATGCTGCATGTTCTCTACTCGACCCACAACCAAAGTTATCTCCAGCAACTAAAATACTACCAGAAAATTTTGAATCGTTTAATATAAATTCTGAATTTTCAGAACCATCCTTATTATATCTCCAATCTCTAAATACATTATCCCCAAACCCTTTTTTATCTGTCGCTTTTAAAAAACGTGCTGGTATGATTTGATCTGTGTCGACATTCTCAATATTCAATGGAATTGCAGTTGACTTTAATGTTGTAAATTTCTCCATAGTATTTCCTGCGAAGGCAGGAATCTCTTTTTTAGTTATTATTTCTGTCTGGTCGAGCGCAGTCGAGACCTTATTGTTTCAAACCTCTCGACTGCGCTCGAGGGGACAACATTACTAATTCAAATGTTTAGTAATATCAATTATTTTCCCTTCTACTGCTGTTGCAGCTGCCACTAACGGACTCGCTAAAATAGTTCTTGACCCTTGCCCTTGTCGTCCTTCAAAATTTCGGTTTGATGTAGATACACAATATTCTCCTTGTGGAATCTTATCATCATTCATAGCCAAACATGCTGAACATCCTGGCTGACGTAATTCAAAACCTGCTTCATCAAAAACAGTTTTCAACCCTTCTTCTATAATTTGAGCTTCAACTTGCTTACTCCCTGGCACTAACCAAGCCGTAACATTATCGGCTTTCTTTTTTCCTTTTATAAAACCTGCTGCGACTCTAAAATCTTCAATTCTAGAATTAGTACAACTTCCTATAAACACAAAATTAATCGGCTTATTAATCAGGCTTTCACCAGCTTCAAAATTCATGTAAGCTAATGACTTTTTAAAGGATGGGTTTTCATCTACTGGAATTGTTTCAGAAATCTTAATTCCCATTCCTGGATTGGTTCCATAAGTCACCATTGGTTCTATATCTTCAGCATCGAAACTATATTCTTTATCAAACTCCGCACCTTCGTCTGTTGGCAAAGTTTTCCAATAAGCTACTTTCTTATCAAAAGCTTCTCCTTGAGGTGCAAATTTTCGACCTTTCACGTATTCAAATGTGGTTTCGTCTGGCGCAATCATTCCACCACGAGCTCCCATTTCAATGCTCATATTACAGACTGTCATACGACCTTCCATACTCATCTCCTCAAACACATTTCCAGCATATTCACAGAAATATCCTGTACCAGAGTTGGTTCCTAGTTTTGAAATAATATAAAGAATGACATCTTTTGGTAAGACGCCATTCTTTAATTTTCCATTAACGGTTACCCTTAAACTTTTGGGCTTGGTAAGTAACAAGCACTGACTCGCAAAAACTTGCGCGACCTGGCTTGTCCCTATACCAAATGCAATAGCTCCAAAGGCACCGTGAGTTGAAGTATGACTATCACCGCAGACCATGGTCAAGCCTGGTTGTGTCACTCCTAACTCAGGAGCCATTACATGCACAATTCCATTATATTTATGTCCTAACTCATATAATGTAATATTGTTTTTTTTACAATTTTCTGATAGTTGCTCTAATTGATTTCTAGACAACGCATCTTTAATTGGTTGATCTTGATTTAAGGTTGGAGTATTATGATCTGCTGTAGCCACAATCTGATTTGGTCTAAAAACAGGAATTCCGCGATCTTCTAATTCATTAAAAGCTTGCGGACTCGTTACCTCGTGGATTAAGTGCTTATCTATATACAATATCTGTGGACCGTTATCAATACTACTGACCACATGAGAACCCCAAACTTTGTCGAATAATGTTTTTTTACTCATTATGCTGAAAGAATTTCTTGATAAACTTTACTCGTCTCAATGATTTGATGAATATCGTTATCATTGATTTCTTTCTTTCTATCTGCAAAACTTAAAAAATTTGCATACACATCGTCTAATTGTAACTTCGTTAATTCATAACCTACATTTTTAGCTCTATACGCTAAAGCAGCACGACCACTTCTTGCTGTTAATACAATTGCAGACTCAGTAACACCAACATCTTTTGGGTCGATTATCTCGTAAGTTTCACGATTTTTAATTACACCATCTTGATGAATACCAGAACTGTGCGCAAAAGCATTTGCCCCAACTATTGCTTTGTTTGGTTGCGTATAAATCCCCATGCTATCACTAACCAATTGGCTCATTCCATACAACATAGATGTATTAATATTTGTATTTAAGTTTAGATATGGATGTTGTTTTAACACCATCACTACTTCTTCTAAAGCAGTATTTCCTGCGCGCTCACCAATACCATTGATTGTACATTCAATTTGTCTTGCTCCATTAATTACTCCTTCGATAGAATTTGCTGTAGCCAATCCTAAATCATTATGGCAATGACAAGATAAAATTGCTTTTTCAATACCTTTTACATTCTCTTTTAGATACTTAATTTTTGCACCATATTCACTAGGCAAACAATAACCTGTAGTATCTGGAATATTTAAAACAGTTGCTCCTGCTTTGATTGCCATTTCACATACTCTTGCTAAATATTCATTATCTGTTCTTCCTGCATCTTCTGCGTAAAACTCAACATCTTCTACAAACGATTTTGCATATTTTACAGCTGCATAAGCACGTTCTAAAATATCTTCTCTCGATGTTTTAAACTTATGAATGATATGTGAATTTGAAGTCCCAATCCCTGTATGAATTCTTGGTTTTACAGCATATTTTAATGCCTCTGCTGCTACTTTGATGTCGTTTTGCACCGAACGTGTTAAACCACAAACCGTTGCGTTTTTTATAGTTTTAGAAATCGCTTCAACTGATTTGAAATCACCTGGACTCGAGACGGGAAAACCTGCTTCAATGACATCAACGCCAAGAGCATCTAACTGTTCAGCGATGACAATCTTCTGTTCTGTGTTGAGTTTACAACCCGGAACTTGCTCGCCATCTCGAAGAGTTGTGTCGAAGATTTGTATATTGTTATTTGACATATATCAAAATATAGTTTAGTATTGTCTTACGAATTTATGTTTTGAATTTATCTAAAGACCTAAGCTTTGATTCGATTTTACGATGTTCAAAATCAAATATACACATTAAGTCGTTGATTATCAATTATATAAATCTATTTTATATTGACAACTAAAGACCAAAAAGATAATTTATTCTCTCTCGTAAAGTCATTGACTAAGTCTGAAAAAAGGCAATTCAAACTTTATGTAGGTAGACTTGGCGTGAATTCTGATTCAAAATTTTTAAAGCTTTTTAATCTTTTAGACAAGGCTAAGGATTATAACGAAGCTTTAATTTTAAAAACTAACATCGTTAAAAAAGCCCAACTAGCCAATGTTAAAGCTCACCTCTATAAACAAATTTTAATTAGCTTAAAGCTAAACCCATCACATCAAAATATACGTTCTCAAATTAGAGAACAACTCGATTTTGCTTCTATTTTATATCATAAAGGATTATACAAACAGAGTTTAAAAATCTTAGATAAAGCCAAAGAATTAGCCATAGTCAATGAAGAGAAAAATATGGCTTTTGAGATTGTTGAACTCGAAAAAATTATTGAATCTCAATATATTACCAGAAGCATTAGTAATCGTGCGGATGAATTGGCTGTACAAGCTAGAGACTTGAGTGCTCAAAATGTGATTGCAAGTAAACTATCTAACCTATCATTACAACTTTACAGCACCATTCTAAAAACTGGTTACGTTAAAAACGAGGAAGAAAGCCAAATAGTGACAAAATACTTTAATGATAGACTCCCAAAAATCAATCAAAAAAAAATAGGCTTTCGTGAAAAATTATGGCTCTACAAAGCACATTTATGGTACAGTTTTTTAATGCAAGATTTCTTAAATTGTTATAAATACGCTTCTAAATGGGTAGATCTTTTTCACCAGAACCCAAGTATGATTAACCTAAATCCTGTATTCTATTTAAAAGGCAATAATTATCTATTAGAATCTATTTATTTTATTAGAAATAAACCAAAATTTGTAAAAAAATTAGACCATTTTAAAACTACAGTTAATAACACAAAGTTTAATAAAGATGAAAATGTTTCTACGCTGATTTTTCTTTACACTAATTTCCATAGTATTAATCAACATTTTATTGATGGCAGTTTTGAAGAAGGTTTAGAATTGATTCCGCAAATTGAAAAAGAACTCATTTACTTTAAAGACAGAATCGATCCACACCACAAAATGATTTTTTATTACAAGTTTGCAAGTTTGCACTTTGGAGCAGGTAATAATAAGGCTTGTATAAAATATTTAGATAAAATTATTTCTAATAAATCGCTCTCTATGCGCGAAGATTTACTCTGTTTTTCTAGAGTTTTAAATCTTGTTGCGCATTATGAAGCAGGATTAGATTATCATTTAGAAACACTTTTAAGAAGTACTTATAAGTTTTTAATAAAAATGAATGATTTACACGAAGTGCAAAAGGAAATGATAAAATTTATTAGAGGCCTTCAAGATATTTATCCTCATGATCTTAAAAATGCGTTTAGAGATTTATTAGAAACTCTCAAAACTTTTGAAGACCATCCTTTCGAACGAAGAGCATTTTTATATCTTGATATTATATCATGGTTAGAAAGCAAAATTGAAAACAAACCTGTTGGGCAGATTATTCAGAATAAATATCTAACAAAATATGCCCCTTGATTTTCTGAATTTCACAAAAAAAGCATAAAACGTAAAATAAATTTGGATATTAAACTTTTGTATTGCAATATTTGTACTCACAAAGTTCAAACACTTACTGAAATGTTATCAAGAAAGGTGGAGAGATAGACTCGACGAAGCCTTAGCAACCCTTAGACTTACTAAGAAGGTGCTAAATTCTACTTGAAAGCGCAAGTCATTTTTTGCAAATTCGGATAGATAACTCAAGACTAATTACTCATCAGTAATTAGCATTTTCTTTATAACATTTTTCTATTAAGTACGCTTCTAACGAGGCTTATTTGGCTTTTGGTTTAATCATTATTAACTCAAAAACTTAGAAAAATGAGTACACAAAAATTTGCAACACAAGCGTTGCACGCAGGACACGACGTTAGTCAAACAGGAGGAACAAGAGCTGTTCCTATTTATCAATCTACAGCCTATGTATTCGATGATTCAGATGATGCAGCAGGAAGATTTAACCTATCCGTTCCAGGGTTTATTTACACACGATTAAATAACCCAACCAACGATATTTTAGAGCAACGTTTAGCTGCTTTAGAAGGTGGAATTGCTGCTGTAGCAACAGCCTCTGGAACAGCCGCTATCTCAACAACTTTATTAACGCTGTTAAGAGCAGGCGACCATATCGTTGCTTCAAACAGTCTGTATGGTGGAACCTACAATCTTTTAAGTGTTACACTTCCAAGACATGGAATTACGACCACATTTGTTGATCCTTCTGACCCAGATAATTTCCAAAAAGCTGCACAAGAAAACACAAGAGCCATTTTTATAGAATCTCTTGGAAATCCAAAACTCGATGTTCTTGATATTGAAGCGATTTCTATCGCGGCAAAAGCACATAAAGTACCCTTAATTGTTGATAATACAGTAGCAACTCCATACTTACTCAATCCGATTGAATACGGAGCAAACATTGTCATTCATTCGCTTACAAAATACATTAATGGCAATGGTACTTCCCTTGGAGGAGTAGTTATTGACGCTGGCACATTTGACTGGGCTAATGAAAAATTCCCTGAATTTACAGAACCTTCAGCTGGTTATCATGGTTTAGTTTATAGCGAAGCTATTGGCGCAGCTGCATTTATTGCGAAAATCAGAATTGAAGGTTTACGAGATTATGGTGGTGCATTGAGCCCGTTTAATGCATTTCAAATTATTCAAGGATTAGAAACTTTAGAATTAAGAATTCAGAAACACAGCCGGAATGCACTTGAATTAGCCAAATGGTTACAAGAACAACCAGAAGTGAATTGGGTAAATTATCCAGGGCTAGAAAGTAGTAAATACAATAGACTGGCTAAAAAATACTTACCAAATGGACAAAGTGGTATTGTAACATTTGGAGCAGATGGAGGATTTGATGCTGCTAAAACAATCGCGGATAAAACGAAAATATTCTCTTTATTAGCGAATATTGGTGACACAAAATCACTCATTATTCATCCTGCTAGTACGACACATCAACAATTAAGTGACAAAGCACAAGAGACTACTGGTGTTACAAAAGACCTAATCCGTTTATCTGTTGGAATAGAAAATATTGAAGATTTAAAAGCCGATTTAAAAGATGCCTTTGCTGTTGTAATACAGAAAAAGGTGATTCTAAATTAGCCTTTATTATTGTTGTTTAGTTAAGAAACAGATGCCTTATTAAATAGGCATCTGTTTAATATTCTCAAATTCAAAAAAGATAAAAATGAGTGATTTAAAATTTAGTATATCTGGGGAAAGTTCTTCAGCAACACAATTTATAGGAAAAACAAGGCAATTCACCTTAGTAGTTGATGAACCAGAAAGTTTAGGTGGTACAGATGAAGATGCCAACCCTGTTGAATATATTCTAGCAGGTTTTGCCGGTTGCGCAAATGTTATTGGGCATGTTGTGGCAAGAGAGTTAGGTTTCACGATTAATAATTTAAAAATCGAGGTTTCTGGAGAATTAAATCCCGAACGATTTTTAGGGTCATCATACGACGAACGTGCAGGTTTTAAAACCATAAGTCTCAACCTTGTTCCGGATACTGATGCAAGTATAGAAACCTTAACAAAATGGTTACAAATTGTTGAAGAAAGATGTCCTGTTAAAGACAATCTTCAAAATAAAACGCCTGTGACTATTGCGGTAGAAAAAGAGTACAATACTTTATAAACTTCTAAATCATGAAAAATTTAAAGTATATAAACGTTTCAAAACACAGGATCGAAAACGGTAAGACGATTGATGTTTTCTTGTCTTACCAAGTTTTCGGTAAAACTTCACAGGATGCACCAATCGTTTTGGTTAACCATGCACTTACTGGCAACTCAAATGTTATTGGAGAAAATGGCTGGTGGAACGACTTAATTGGAGAAAACAAATGTATTGACACTAATGAATATAAAGTATTAGCTTTTAACATTCCAGGCAACGGTTATGATAATAATAGTAAAAGCCTAATTGATAATTATAAAGATTTTACAGCTAGAGATATTGCAAAATTATTTGCAATAGGCTTAGAACAACTAAAAATTGAACAACTTTTTGCCGTTATTGGAGGATCTGTTGGAGGCGGAATTTCTTGGGAATTAGCAGCATTAAAACCAGACCTAATCGAACATTTAATTCCTGTGGCAACCGATTGGAAATCCACAGATTGGTTAATTGCCAATTGCCATATACAAGATGCAATTCTAAACAATTCTAACAAACCTCTAGCTGATGCAAGAATGCATGCTATGACTTTATACCGCACACCAGAATCATTAACGCAAAAATTTGACAGAACTAAAAAAAACAATACGCTTTTTAATATTGAATCTTGGTTGAATTATCATGGAGATAATTTAAACAATCGTTTCAATTTGTCTGCTTATAAAATGATGAATCAAATATTAAGAACAATAGATATTACCAATGGAAGAGGTGATTTTTTAGAAGTCGCTTCAAAAATTTCTTCGAATATTCATATCATTACTATTAATTCGGATTTGTTCTTTAAAGCAGAAGAAAACTGGAATGCTTTTGTAGAATTAAAAAGCAAAAAAGAGAATGTAAACATTCACGAAATAAAATCTATTCATGGACATGACGCTTTTTTAATTGAATTTGATCAATTGGCAAGGTTCTTGAAACCAATCTTTAAAGTTAACATAAACACATTAGAATCCATTTCCAAATGTGTTGCTTAAGTTAATGTGCTATTAATCATAAGCCCGAACATAACGTTTGGGTTTTTTGATTTATTTAATTCGGGAAGGAGTTTTATCTTTTATCCTCTTAAATATTCTATTAAAGTTAGAAATATTCCTAAAACCAGACATAAAAGCGATTTCTGCAATACTGTAATCGCTTTTCTCTTTTAATAAATTAACCGCTTTTTCAATTCTAAATTCATTTAAAAATTGAATATAAGTTTTGTTAGTTCGCTTTTTAAAATACTTGCAAAAAGCCGTTTTTGTCATGTTGGCGACTTTGGAAATTTCGTTTAAAGTAATATCATTAGCATAGTAATTAAACGTGAATTCAAACACATTTCGCATACGATCACCTTCAATATTACTGTATTTTTTATCATATACAAATGAAGATAAACTTGTGTAATCAGATTCAACCATTCTATTGAGTAGTTGAAGCAAAATTATAAATCGATTTATTTTTGAAGTCTTTTTAAGTTGAAGAAATAAAGCCCTCAATTCTTCAAGATTAGAATTTAGTTTAAACCCATATTTTGAACGATCAAAAAAAGACTGAACCTCATTTAACTCTTCAAGATTAAAAAATAACCTTCCAAAAGACTGCTCTGTAAAAAATAGAGTCAGCATATGTGATTGCATATAGGATTCTGAATCACTCTTAAATACATGTGGAAGATTGCTTCCTATCACTAAAACATCTCCTGTTGTATAATTATTAATTGTATCACCAACAATCAATGTTCCTTCTCCTTCAACAATAAAACTCAATTGTATTTCTTCATGTTGATGCAGCTTATCATAAAACACATCGACCTTATCAACTTGATAAATAAGACCTCCTTTTTCTGGTTTTGGTACTACAAATGGTAAAACCTTCATTTGACACAATTATTTAATATTATTCAAAAATACTATTATATTCAATATATTGGATAATAT
>NZ_JADGDZ010000082.1 GCF_016744625.1 Winogradskyella sp. | reverse complement strand
TGATAAACTTGTTGCTTCCATACCCATTTTTGGACCAAGAGAGGTAGAAGGTGTACCGTTTTCTGGATCAATACTTAACAATGCAAAGCCAGTAGCCATGGTGCTGTCGAATTTCGAAGCTTCTTCGTTATACATTTTATTAACCGCTAACCATGTGGTTCTCAGTACATAATCGATGGTTTTGTCTTTCATTTAATTTTGTTGGAAATCAAAGGTAATAAAAAATACTATGCATGCATAATAAATTAATGAATAATTAGAACTTCCATTGATTGCAAAAAAAAAGGAGAGTCATTTTTTTTGACTCTCCTTTTTATAATAATTGATGACTTCTATGGTCTATAGATTTTTTCATAAAGCGCATCATATTTTTCACGAATAATCTTTCGTTTCATTTTCATAGTAGGAGTAAGATGTCCATCTTCAATAGACCATACTTCAGGTGTCAGTTCAAAACGTTTAATCTGTTCCCATTTACCAAAGTTTTTATTGTACTTATCAATTTCTTTTTGAATACGTTTAATAACAACATCGGAATTTGCAATTTCTGTTTCTGAAGTACCTATTGCGTGCCCTTTATGCTCTATCCAATCTCTAATAAATTCAAAATTTGGTTGTACTATAGCTGCAGGCATTTTTTCACCTTCTCCAACTACCATAATTTGTTCAATGAAAAGCGATTGCTTCATGTCATTCTCTAAAAGTGGTGGTATTACATATTTTCCTCCAGAGGTTTTAAACATTTCTTTTTTACGACCAGTGATTTTTAAAAAGCCATCTTGATCAATCATACCTTTATCACCAGTGTGAAAATAATCACCAGACATAACACTCGCTGTTTTCTCTGGATCTTTATAATAGCCCAGCATTACATTTGGTCCTTTTATTAAGATTTCATCATCTTCTGCAATTTTTATTTCTACATTATCGATTGGTTTACCAACAGTTCCTGGTTTAAACATGTTGTCTTTATACATTCCGACAGTAACTACAGGAGATGTTTCAGTAAGCCCATAGCCTTCCATAACTTTCATGCCTGCTGCACAAAAAATACGCGTTAAACGTGGTTGCAAAGCTGCGCTGCCTGAGACCATAGTTCCTAATTCTCCGCCTAATGCTTCTCTCCATTTGCTAAAAATAAGTTTATTGGCTATTTTGAGTTTAAACTCATACCAAGATCCGTTTGCTCCATATGGCTCCCATTTTTCGCCTAATCGAACAGCCCAAAAGAAAAGCCCTTTTTTAATGCCAGATAATTCTTCGCCTTTAAGCATTATTTTATCAAATACTTTTTCAAGTAATCGAGGTACAACACTCATTAGGTTGGGTTTTATCTCTTTAGCATTTTCTCCAATCTTATCAATGCCTTCAGCATAATAAATTGATGTGCCAGCGTGTTGATATACATATATTAAGACACGCTCGAAAACATGACAAATTGGTAAGAAGCTTAAGATTCTAGTTTCACCTTTGGTTAACGGAACTCTAGAAGAACTATCTAATACATTACTAGTAATATTCCAATGAGATAGCATTACACCTTTTGGTCTTCCTGTTGTACCAGATGTGTAGATTATTGTTGCTAAATCATTAGGCTTTACTGCATTTTTTCTTGCCTCAACTTCCGGTTGATTACTTTGGTCTTTTCCGAGTTCAAATAATTCAGAATAGTGTTTGCAACCTTCAATATGATCAAAAGAATAAACTTCTTTTACAGCTGTATTGGCTTGTACCTTTTTTACTTTTTCTAAAACCTCTTCATCTGATACAAAGCAGTAAATCGATTCACTATGGTTTAGTACATATTCATAATCTTCCGCACAAATAGTTGGATATATAGGGATATTTTGAGCACCAGTTTGAAGAATACCAATATCCATGATATTCCATTCAGTTCTATTTGTAGAAGATATTATTGCGATTTTATCATTCTTTTGAATACCTAATTTTAATAAAGCTCTACTAACCGCATTAGCTTTATCTAAATATTCTTTAGTGGACATGGCCTCCCATTTCCCGTTATATTTAGTAACCAAAGCAGAATCATTTGGCTTGTTTTCTAATTGGTAATATGTAAAATTAAAAAGGCGTGTTATCTCTGTGATAGTCTAACCAAAAATTAAAAAAGGGTTTCTACGAAAATAAGAAAATTAAAACTATATATATGAATGAATTGTAAAGTGTCAGATACTTTGAGTAGTAAATGTTTTTAATAATTAAAAAATAATTCTTAAAAACAAAAAAGAGGCTTAAAAAAAAGCCTCTTTTGTATGATATACTTTTACCCTTTGTACTAACAAAATTCATATAATAAACCCTAACTAAATTATATAAATTACTATAAAAAGTATGTGGCTAAAATTAGACACTTTAAATCACTAATTAGTGTAAATAATCGTAGTTTTTATTTATTTAAATATTCTTTTAAAAAAACATGTTCTGTTTTAAAATAATCTTTAGGAGATTGTTTCATAAAGTGTTTAAAATCTTTTGTAAAATGAGAATGATCATAATAGTTATACATATATATTAAATCTTTTAACTCAATTTCATTACTCTCATACTTTCTCATTAGTTTTAAAAAGCGATATAAGCGAATATATTTACCAGGTGTTAAGCCTACAATTCGTTTAAAATGTGTCTCTAAAGTCTTTTGTGAAATTGAGATGTTGTCTATTAGATCTAATACATTTAGTAAACCGTCTTTTTCTTTGATAAGGGAAATTACAAGATCAATTTGTTCGGTGTTTTTATCAGTATTCAATGATGCGTTTAAAAAAAAGAATTTAACTTAATTATTAACTCGTTAGAGTTTTTTGAACCTTCAAATATGGGTAGTAATTTATTATGATAAGCTTCATTTACTTGTATTAATGGAACATGTCTGTTTTCTAATTTTGATATATCAATGTTCAACAATTTATGAAGTGCTGTTGGATGTAGACTGATACCTATTGACGATGTAATAGAATTTGCAAAAAACTTATACGACCTATAATGTTGACCTGTTACCATTAGACCATTTAATGGCATTTCAACGTTTTCAACAACTACTTTCTGTGTGCCAGTTCCTATATAAAACAAATGCGTTAAACCAATAGGTAAAATTGTAGATGTAAAAGGGATATCTTCTTTATAAAATGAAAGTTGAAAGTATTCTTCAACTAAATGTAATACTTTTTGATTATCAAAATATTCAAGATTCATCTCTAACTAATTAATTTTAAGTAAAGTAATCAAATAACCTAATTAATCTAGTTTTATTGTGTAAAATTTTTAGACGCTATTTTTTATTTTGGTATCTATTTAACCTACACAAAGTCTAATTTTAATAAACACTTTTATTTCAAACGTTTTCGTTAAAAAAACACACTTTATAAAGCTTGTTTTAAGCCATTTAATGATATATGTCAGGTTTATAATTATCTGTTGTTTTTACCTTTGATTATTCAAAGTACAGGATAAAATTTACAAAATATTAATAAGATATAATAATGGAAGTAAAACAATTTAAAAACGGAATTTGGACTGAAAAAGTCAACGTAAGAAATTTTGTTATAAATAACATTACACCTTACTATGGAGCACACGAATTTTTAGTTGGTCCTAGTACTAAAACCCTGAAATTATGGGATGTTTGTAAAGCTGCGACTCAAGAAGAAAGACAGAATAATGGTGTACGTTGTGTAGATATCGAAACCATTTCTACGGTTAGTGCTTTTAATGCTGGTTATATTGATAAAACCAACGAAGTAATAGTTGGTTTGCAAACTGACGAATTATTAAAAAGAACCATGAAACCTTTTGGTGGTTTTAAAGTGGTCCAAAAAGCATTATCTGAACAAGGTGTAAAACCTAATAAAGCTATAACTGAGTTATTTTCAAAATATGTTAAAACACACAATGATGGTGTTTTTGATGCTTATACTACTGAGATTAAAAAATTCCGTTCTTTAGGATTTTTAACTGGCTTGCCAGATAATTATGCAAGAGGTAGAATTATTGGTGATTATCGTCGTATTGCACTTTACGGAATTGACTTTTTAATAGAATCTAAAAAGGAAGATTTAGAGAATATAACAGGTCCAATGACTGAGGCTATTATTCGTTTACGTGAAGAAGTTTCAGAGCAAATAAAATCATTGAAAGAAATGATAGTCTTGGGTGCTAAATATAATTTAGATTTAAGACGACCAGCAGAAAATGCTCAGGAGGCTGTACAATGGACTTATATGGCTTATTTAGCCGCTGTAAAAGAACAAGATGGTGCAGCTATGTCTTTAGGTAATGTTTCTACGTTCCTAGATATTTATATCGAGAATGATTTACAAGAGGGCATAATTTCAGAAGAAGAAGCTCAAGAATACATAGATCAATTCGTAATGAAGTTACGAATGGTTCGTCATTTAAGAATGGGAGCTTACGACGAAATATTTGCTGGTGATCCTACTTGGGTAACTGAAGCAATTGGAGGTATGTTTGAAGATGGTAGAACTAAAGTTACTAAAACATCATTCCGTTTCTTAAACACGCTTTATAATTTAGGACCTTCACCTGAACCAAATATGACCATTCTTTGGTCTGAAGATTTACCGCAAAGTTTTAAGGATTATTGTGCGAAAGTTGCTATTGATACGTCTTCAATTCAGTTTGAGAACGATGCTTTAATGAGAAAAAGTAGAGGTTCTGATGATTACGGAATTGCATGTTGTGTATCTTACCAAGAGTTAGGTAAGTCTATTCAATTCTTTGGTGCACGTACAAACTTAGCTAAGACTTTATTATTGGCTATTAATGGTGGTCGTTGTGAAGAAACTGGTGTGCAAATGGTTGACGGCATTGAAACTTGTGATTGTGAGTATTTAGATTACGATAAAGTAATGGCTAACTTTAAAATAGCAATGAAAGCAGTAGCACGCGTTTATAATGATTCTATGAACATAATTCACTACATGCATGATAAATACTATTACGAAAAAGCACAAATGGCTTTAATAGATACCAATCCAACAATTGATATTGCTTATGGTATTGCAGGTTTATCAATAGTAGCAGATTCACTCTCAGCTATTAAATATGCTAAAGTAAATCCAATTAGAGATGAAGATGGTTTAACGGTTGATTTTAAAATTGAAGGAGAATTTCCTTGCTATGGCAATGATGATGATAGAGTTGATATATTAGCTGCAAATACGGTTGCTGATTTTAACAACGAATTAAAGCAATTGTCTGTTTATAAAAATGCAAAGCCAACCTTGTCTGTACTAACTATTACATCAAATGTGTCTTATGGTAAAAAAACTGGAGCAACACCAGATGGTAGAGCTAAAGGAGTTCCTTTTGCACCAGGTGCTAATCCAATGCATGGACGTGATTCTAATGGCGCTATAGCATCATTGAATTCGGTAGCTAAAATAGATTATCAAGATTCTCAAGATGGTATTTCAAATACGTTCTCAATCGTACCAAAATCTTTAGGTGCTAATAAAACCGAACAAATAGAAAACTTGGGAACTATTTTAGATGGTTATTTTTCAAGAAATGCACAACATGTTAATGTTAATGTATTAAATAAAGAAACCTTATTAGATGCTATGGAACATCCAGAAGAATATCCGCAATTAACCATTCGTGTATCTGGTTACGCTGTAAACTTTGTTAGATTAACAAAAGAACAGCAATTAGAAGTTATTACACGTTCTTTTCACGAATCTATGTAGTTTTTTTAATATTTTGACAAGCATCTAAATAAAGAAACAGAAACACTCTTTATTTAGATGCTTAATTAAACTTAAACCAATTAAAACAGCCGAAAACATATTAAGAGTACACTCCATAGAATCTTTTGGAACACAAGATGGTCCAGGAATACGATTAATTGTGTTCTTACAAGGTTGTAAATTAAAATGCTTGTATTGTCATAACCCAGATTCTATTGAAACTTCAGGTGGTAAAGAATACCATATAGAAGAATTGGTGCAAATGGCTTTTAAAATGAAGTCTTACTTCGGGAAAAAAGGTGGTGTTACTGTTTCTGGTGGTGAGCCTTTATTACAGTCTAAGGCATTAATTTTCTTTTTTAAAAGATTAAAAGAAGAAGGTATTCATACTAACATTGATACTAATGGTAGAATATTAAATCATTTTTCAAAAGAGTTATTAGATGATTATGCAGATTTAATCATGTTAGATATAAAGCACATGACGGAAGAGGGTTATGTAGCTTTAACTGGACGACATAACAAAGAAATAGCCTTTAATCTTGCAAAACATAGAGAAGCCTCAGGAAAAAAAATGTGGTTACGTTATGTTTTAATTCCTGAAATTACAGATGATCCAGAATTATTACATGCTCTAGGTAAGCATTTCAAAGGCTATAAGACTATCGAAAAAATTGAAATTCAGCCTTATCATAAATTAGGTATTCATAAATGGGAAGCATTGGGTTGGGATTATCAACTTAAAGGAGCTCGAGAAAATACTGAACAAGAATTACAAATAGCTTCGAATATATTGAAGAATTACTTTAAAGAAGTGAAAATTAATTAAAAAGAGTTACCTCAATTGGTACTCAAAGAATAAATATTATGCAAACACAAAAACTAAAAAATCGATGGTTAATAGCTGCTTCGGCAGTTGGAATTCATATTTCAATTGGATCTGTGTATGCATATTCAGTAATGACAAACCCTGTAAAAGATATTTTTGATGTTGATGGTAGTGTTATTAAATGGGCATTTAAAATCGCTATTTTGTTATTAGGTTTATCAGCAGCGTTTTTAGGTAAATGGGTAGAAAAAGTTGGGCCAAAGATAAGTGGTACTACAGCTGGTATATTTTATGGTATTGGTATTATAGGTTCAGGGTTAGCAGTTCAATTGGAGTCTTTATGGCTATTCTATCTTTGTTATGGAGTTATTGGAGGTATTGGATTAGGTATAGGTTATATTACTCCAGTAAGTACTTTAGTAAAATGGTTTCCAGACAGACGTGGTTTAGCAACAGGAATGGCTATTATGGGATTTGGTTTTGCAGCTCTAATATTCGGACCTGTTATGCAATCGCTTTTTGACGCTGTAGGTGTGTCTAATGCTTTTTATATTTTAGGGCTAATTTATATGGCACTAATATTAGCTTCTGCCAGATATATTGAAAAACCACCAGAAGGCTATTTGCCAGAGGGCTTTAGACTAGGAGAAGGTAAAACTATAAAAGCTGATATTTCTAATATTGATGCAAATGCGTCATTAAAAACCTCTCGTTTTTACTATATATGGATTATGATGTTTATAAATATTGCTTGTGGTATAGCAATTATATCCGCAGCTAGTCCAATGATGCAAGAAAAATTGAATTATACACCAATGGAAGCTGCAGCAATAGTTGGTTTAATTGGTGTTTTTAATGGTTTAGGCAGAATCTTATGGTCTAGTCTTTCAGATTATTTAGGAAGAGCTAATACCTATATTGTATTCTTTGCTTTTCAAATATTAGCATTTTATTTCTTACCAAAAATAGGTGTAGAATTAACATTTTTAATTGTATTGTTTACAGTGATTACAATGTATGGTGGAGGTTTTGCAACTTTGCCAGCTTTTTTAGGTGATTTATTTGGCACAAAACAATTAGGAGCTATTCACGGAATGATATTAACAGCTTGGGCTTTAGCAGGTGTAGTTGGTCCTACAATTTATGATGTTGTTAAAAACACCACAGGATCCTTAGACAAAACGCTAAGTGTTTTTGCAGGTTTATTTGTAATTGCTTTTATTGTATCAATATTAATGAAGCGTTTGGTGACCAAGGCTTATAAAAAAATGGATAAAGAATTGGAGATTGCTTAAACTTCAAAAGATTAATTATAAAAAAGCTCTTTCATAAATTGAAAGAGCTTTTTGTTTACTATATTATTGTTTATTAGATTCAATCCATGTCTTCGCATTAACAAAAGCCTCTAACCATGGTGATACGTCGTCGTTTCTATCTTCAGGATAATTTGCCCAATTCCATTGAAAAGTTGAACGTTCAATATGTGGCATAGTTACTAAATGTCGGCCAGTTTTATCACAAAGCATAGCTGTGTTGAAGTCCGAACCATTCGGATTGTGCGGATAACCTTCGTAACTATATTTAGCTACAATATTATATTTATCCTCAGAATATGGTAAGTTAAATTTACCTTCGCCATGAGAAATCCATACACCTAAAGTAGAACCTTCTAATGAAGAAAGCATTACTGAATTATTTTCTTGAATTTTCACAGAAGTAAACCCACTTTCGTGTTTATGAGAATCATTATGAAGCATTTTTCCATGAATCTCGTGTTCTGGATTAACGAGGTCTAATTCCATCCATAATTGACAGCCGTTACATATACCTACAGAAAGCGTGTCTTTACGTTTAAAGAAATCACTAATAACTTTATTGGCTTTGTCATTGTATTTAATGGCACCAGCCCAACCTTTGGCAGAGCCTAAAACATCACTATTTGAGAAACCACCAACAGCTCCTAAAAACTGAATACCTTCTAAAGTTTCACGACCAGAAATTAAATCGGTCATGTGAACGTCTTTAACATCAAAACCAGCTAAATACATAGCATTTGCCATTTCTCGTTCTGAGTTACTCCCTTTTTCTCTTAAGATTGCTGCTTTAGGACGTGGTTGATTAGTATTTGTCTCAGGAAGTTTTCCTGTGAAATGATTTG
This sequence comes from Winogradskyella sp., assembly GCF_016744625.1. GTDB lineage: Bacteria > Bacteroidota > Bacteroidia > Flavobacteriales > Flavobacteriaceae > Winogradskyella. Next base: position 7,520 of record NZ_JADGDZ010000082.1, on the reverse strand, counting down.
GGAATGTATATTCTAATGGCTGGTTTTTATAGTTGTCAAAACGTGCATCTGCTAAGTTATTAGCTGTTTGTTTACGGTCAAGTAGAAGAGAAGTTTTGTACCACATATCTCTTAATCTAGAAACTGTCATTGTATAAACTTGGTTTCCATTTATAATACCTAAAACATCACTTTCTGTAACTTCACCTAGTTTATGGAAGTCTACATTAGCATTGGTTAATTCAGATTCAATAGAATCATCTTTAGATTGAATAACAATACCAGCATTTTCAGCAAACAATACTTTAAATGCATCTTTTTCACCAATACTTGTAATATCTAATTCGGCTCCTAAGTTATTGTCGGCGAAACATAGTTCTAATAAGGTTGTAATTAATCCACCAGAAGCTACATCATGGCCAGCAACAATTTGATTATCTTTTATTAATTGCTGAATAGTATTGAAGACGGTTTTAACATAGTCCGCACTTTTTACATTTGGTGTTGTATTCCCAATTTTATTATTAATCTGCGCGAAAGAGCTACCTCCTAATTCATAAGAATCTTGAGAGATATTGATATAATAAATTGCTCCTTTATTTTTTTGAAATACAGGTTCAACAACCTTAGTGATATCATTACAGTTTGCAGCTGCTGAAATGATTACTGTGCCAGGAGAAATAACATCACCATCAGGATATTTTTGCTTCATAGACAATGAATCCTTTCCTGTAGGAACATTGACTCCTAAGTCAATTGAAAACTCTGAAATTGCTTTTACGGCTTCGTATAAACGTGTATCTTCACCTTCATTTTTACAAGGCCACATCCAGTTTGCAGAGAGTGAAATACTTTTTAATCCATCTTTAAGTGGTGCCCAAATAATATTAGTTAAAGCTTCAGTGATTGAATTTCTACTTCCAGCTTCAGGATTAATTAATCCTGAAATAGGAGAATGACCAATAGACGTTGCAATCCCTTCTTTGCCTTTAAAGTCGAGAGCCATAACACCAACATTATTCAATGGTAGTTGTAATGTGCCAACACATTGTTGCTTGGCGACTTTTCCACCAACACAGCGATCCACCTTGTTTGTTAGCCAATCTTTACAAGCTACAGCTTCAAGTTGTAAAACTTTATCTAAATAATCATAAAAATTATCTGTGTCATAAGAAATGCCAGAATACTGTTTTTCTACAGTAACATCGTTCATTATCGTTTTTGGCGAACTGCCAAACATATCTTCTAATGCCAAATCCATAGGCTTATCACCTTTGGTTTTAGATTCAAACGTAAAGCGATGCTTTCCTGTAACCTCTCCAACATCATAAATTGGTGAACGTTCTCTGTCTGCTATTTTATGTAAAATATCTAGATGTTTATCTGCAATAACTAATCCCATTCGTTCTTGAGATTCATTTCCAATAATCTCTTTTGATGATAGCGTCGGATCACCAACTGGTAATTTATCTAAATCAATATGTCCACCAGTATCTTCAACTAATTCAGATAAACAATTTAAATGTCCACCAGCTCCATGATCGTGAATTGAAACAATAAAATTCTCATCGCTTTCTACCATGCCTCTAACAGCATTTGCTGCACGTTTTTGCATTTCTGGATTAGAGCGCTGTACAGCATTTAACTCGATTCCAGAATCAAAAGCACCAGTGTCAGCTGAAGAAACAGCTGCTCCTCCCATACCAATACGATAATTATCACCACCAAGAATCACAATTTTATCACCTTCTTGAGGAATGTCTTTTAATGCCTGATCAGCTTTTCCATAGCCAATGCCTCCAGCTTGCATTATCACTTTATCGTAGCCTAATTTTCGAGGATTAGATCCTTCTACAGCATTGAAAGTAAGGTCATTATTCTCGTTGTGCTCAAAAGTTAAAACCGAACCACAGATTAAAGGTTGTCCAAACTTGTTACCAAAATCTGAAGTTCCATTACTGGCTTTAATTAAAATATCCATTGGAGTTTGATACAACCATTTACGTTCTGGAAACGCTTTTTCCCAAGGTCGTTCTTCGTTTAGTCTAGAGTAAGATGTCATATAAACTGCAGTACCAGCTAATGGTAAAGATCCTTTTCCGCCAGCTAGTCTGTCTCTGATTTCACCACCAGAACCTGTTGCAGCGCCATTAAAAGGCTCAACTGTTGTTGGGAAATTATGGGTTTCTGCTTTTATAGAAATTACAGATTCGAAATCTTTTGTGGTATAATAATCTGGTATATCAGCACGATTTGGTGCAAATTGTTCTACAACAGGTCCTTTTATGAAGGCAACGTTGTCTTTGTATGCAGAAACAATATCATTTGGATGCTGTTTCGATGTTTCTTTTATAAGTTTGAATAACGATATTTCTTTTTCTTCGCCATCAATTACAAATGTACCATTGAATATTTTATGACGACAATGCTCAGAGTTGACTTGCGAAAAACCAAACACTTCTGAGTCTGTTAATGGTCGTCCAATCTTTTTAGCAATACCTTCAAGATAGTTAACTTCTTCATCACTAAGGGAAAGACCCTCTTGTTGGTTATAAGTTGAAATGTCTTCAATATTTTGAATCGCTTCAGGTTCTATATTTATGGTAAATATCTCTTGACTTAACCTTTTGAATTTCTCAGAAATCATAGGGTCGTAATCCTTGAAATCTTCTGTTGAAGCGATGAACTCCTCAATTCTTATAATATCAGAGATTCCCATATTCTGAGTAATCTCAACAGCATTAGTACTCCAAGGAGTTATCATGGCAGCTCTTGGGCCAACAAAAAAAGCATCTATCGATGCTTGTTCTATTTTTGGTTGGTTGCCAAATAACCATTTCAATTTTGAGATGGTTTCAGTTGATAATTCTTTTGTGGCTTGAACGGCAAAAACTTTGCTGTTTTGGTTTCCAAAGAAGTGAATCATTTATGTGTTGTGTTTGGTGTGAAAAATTCGAGTAAAAATTAAAAATACAAAGTTAATCGATTTTAGAAAATTACTATTACAATTTAGTACGCAAATAATGAAGTATTCAACAAGTTTTAAACAAAAAAAGCAGCTATTATAGCTGCTTTTCAATACTAAAAATATTGTGTTTATTGTTTAATAAGCTTTTTACTTATTGTAGCATTATCTTGAGTGATTTTAACAATATAAATGCCAGTTTTTAAAGCCTGAAGATTTATTGTACTAGTCTTGTTCAATGTACTTTGAAAAACTTTTTTTCCAAGAATATCATAGATTTCTATGTTTGTATCTAAATCAGATTTTAAATCGATAGTTAGATTATTTTTTACAGGATTTGGGTAAAGTTTTACATTAGCTATATCAAATTCTTCAGCACTTAATGCAGAGTAGCAAGTATATGAAAGATCATCGAATTTAACTCTGTTACTTCCTGTACTATTACCATCAATGACAACAGAAACGTTGTTTTCTACATTAATATTTGGAATTGTAATGGTTTGTACTGTATCATCATAATTAATTGTACCAACCAAATTCCCATTAACATTTACATTAAATGTCCCACTAGATCCTCCAAATTCACGTTGCGTTTTTAAGGTTAAAGTACCAATACCTCCAGATGTAGTTGGAAGTGTTAATACCCCGTTTCTTAATGTGATTGCTCTTCCTGTAAGGGTTCGATCTGTTCTTGCATCTGTAGCTGTCCACATTAAACCGTTATCTCCAGTCCAAGTTCGTTCTAAATAAGAACCCGAATTAGTAGGAATAAGTTCAAATGTTTCAGCAGCACAATCTGAGCCACCAGATCCATTATCTGTTGTCATTTCACAATCTTGATTGCTGAAACCAGATTCGTTACCTGCTGCATCTTTCGCTTTTATAGTAAAACAATAGCCTGTATCTGCAGTTAAACCAGTAACTGTAAAAGATGTATTTGAGGTGCTGAAATCATTATCGCCATCAACGTAAATATCATATGAAGCAACACCAATATTATCAGTAGAAGCTGTCCATGTTAAATCTATACTATTATCTGTTGGGTTAGATGCAACTAAGTTTGTTGGGTTAGAAGGTGCTTCTGTATCTGGTGTCGGATTCCAAATTAAGTTTGCGTATTCTGGGTGATCTACATATGGATTAGCATTTCCTTGATAATTATAAGCAGCATCGTTTCTATCAATCTCTCTCTGATCTACTGGATCTACATTATAATGCCAATCTAATAACATGTCTATTGCCCAGCTTTCTAAAGCTTGATTTTCTGTGCCGTTAAACATTACAAAACTCGTATATCCATCTACTGTGTTTTCATAGCGTGTAACGAAATAAAGTATAGCTCTTGCAATGTCGCCTTTAAACTCATCAATAGGCTCGAATACGGTTCCAGAATATCCTGCCACATTACTATTACCACGCTTGGATCCATTTTGAGATGTCCAGTTTGTAGATCCTACAGTACCAAAAGGTAAACTACCTCTTTGTCCATTAGCAAATCCATCACTTGGTATAACATGGTGTATGTCACTTTGCATTGGAGATTGACTATTAAAAGAAGATTGAGGAATTAAATGTTCGCGATTATGGCATACTCCTTCAGCATTATAATTTCCACATTGGTTAGAACCATGATTAAATACATAAGGATCTGTTCCATTAGGGTTTTCTGTATAAAATAACAATACTGTATTGTCATTTTCGTAACCAGTTTCTGCTATATTATCTGAATGCGTTGTTACATAACCACTGTATAAAGATCCATAGCCTTGGTCGCTATGACCATTGGAAATAATATTTTTTAATTGTGTCTTTAAAGTGTAACCCGTTAATCCATTTGCACTATCGTAATAGTTTGAAGGGATTTGAGCAAAACCAATAGATGTGGTAATAAATGCTAATATTAAAAAGTATAAGTTCTTCATATATAATTTTTTTGAAAATGATTTGGGTTATTTTTTCTCTAAAAGTGCCATGTAAAAGCCATCAAAACCAGATTTGTAGGCTAACACTTTTTTGTCTTTTACAAAAGTAAATTCTTTTCCTGCTTCAGAAGTTAAGAATTTTTCTACTTGTTTTTGGTTTTCAGATGGTAATACAGAACAAGTTGCATAAACCATTTTTCCTCCAGATTTTACCATTTTAGAGTATTGTTCTAAAACTTCTAATTGAGTTTGTTTTATACTCTCTATAAACTCAGGTTGTAATTTCCATTTGGCATCAGGATTTCTTCTTAAAACACCTAGTCCAGAACAAGGAGCATCAATTAATAAGCGATCTGCTTTGCCATGTAGTTTTTTAATTGGTTTGGTAGAATCAATAACCTTCATCTCAATATTGTGCGCACCATTTCTGCGTGCTCTAAGCTTAAGTTTTTTCAATTTACTTTCGTAAATATCCATAGCTATGATTTGACCTTTATTTTCCATAAGCGAAGCCAAATGCAAGGTTTTTCCACCTGCACCTGCACATACATCTACAACTTTCATGCCTGGTTTTACATCTAAATAATCGGCAACTAATTGAGATGATGCATCTTGTACTTCGAACCAACCATTTTTAAATGCTTCGGTTCTAAATACATTAGCACGTTCAACTAATTTTAAGGCTGAAGGATGATTTGGCAAAAATTCAGTTTCAATATCTTCAGATTGTAATTTAAGTTGTAAATCTTTTTTAGTTGTTTTAAGCGTATTGACTCTAAGAACTACATCTGCCTGCTCATTTTGCTTGGCCATTTCTTTTGTCCATTCTGCTTCGCCTAATTCTTTTACTCCTAATTCATCAATCCAATCTGGAATAGATTCTTTGAATTTTCTAATTTTTGAAAGCTCATCAAAACGCCCTTTTATTTTTCGAGAAGGCGTATCTGTAAAGTATTTCCAATCTGGTAATTTAATACCTTTAAGTGTTGCCCATACGGCAAATAGTCTCCAAAGATCATCTCTGTCATAAGGAGTTTTTACGTTGGCTATTTCTGCATAGAGTCTCTGGTAACGTACAATGCTATAAACAGTTTCTGCCACAAAACCTCTGTCGCGACTTCCCCAACGCTTATCGCGTTTTAATAATTGTTGAATCACTTTATCTGCATACTGCCCTTCATTAAAAATGAGGTGTAGTCCATCAATTACTGCAAAGCATAAGTTTCTATGTAGTCGCATTTCAAAAAAAATTATAGCGTGCAAAGGTACGGGAAAACATTTATATTTTTATCAATTAAACCCTTGATAGTTTTTTTAGTCTAAAAGAAAAACCAATTATATGAAGAACTTTCTAGTTGCTGTTTTTATTTTAATTTTAGCTAATTGCTTTATTGCTTGCTCAAGTAGTGAAGATGATTCATGTACAGAAACAACTTGGTATCAAGATTTTGATAGCGATAACTTAGGAAATCCAGATGTTAGTATAGAAGCTTGTGAACAACCAAGTGGTTATGTCTCAAATAATTCAGATACTGATGATTCTGATTGTGAATCGGATCAAGTTTTAGATAGCTCGAGAGGTGCATGTAACGAAACATTAGCATTTGCTAATTCATATAACCAAACAATTTTAGGAAACAACAGAATAATTACTTCTAACAGTATTCCAGAGCACATGGTTGGTAGATTTGGTATGGGATCTGGATCATTAAATCCTAATGCTATTTCAGAGCAAAATGAAACCTATACAATTACAATGAATCCGATGGAATCAGCTTCTCTAACTGCATTGTTGTCAACAACTGGAATAGGACCAAATGCAGGACCACAATATTCATTTGGAGTTTTATTAAATGGAGTAGAATTAGATCCTGTAGCTGCAGAGCCATTTCCACATGAAGGAATGATGAATCCGAATGTGAATTGGGAATGGAATTTAGAGGCCTTAAATGTTAATTTAGGTTTAGACTGCAACAATGCGCATGTACAACCAACAGGTAAATATCACTATCATGGTTCGCCTATATTATTTTTAGAAGCATTGAATGCACCAACAGATACGATGACTTTAATTGGTTATGCAGCAGATGGATTTCCTATATATTATAAATATGCATATTCTGATGCAACAGATAATAATTCTTCTGTTGTAGCAATGTCTTCTAGTTATCAATTAAAATCTGGAGCAAGAGGAGGAGATGGAGTTACTGCTCCTTGTGGAACTTATGACGGAGTCTATTCTAATGATTACGAATATGTTTCTGGTTTAGGTTCTTTAGATGAAGCAAATGGGAGAATAGGAATCACTCCAGAATATCCTTCAGGTACTTTTTATTATGTCATTACAGATGAGTTTCCTAGTATCCCAAGGTTCTTTAAAGGGACACCTTCACAAGATTTTAGAGTAGGAATGTAATATGAAACGAATTCTTTTTGTTATAGTTATTATATGTTTATTCGTTACTAACGGATTTGCGCATGATGCAAATAAATCCTTTTTCAAGATTAGACAAAATGGAGAATTTGTTGAAATAGAAGCAGAATTCCCATGGAGTATTAGAAATGCGATGTTAGACATATTTCCAGAGTTGGAAAGCTCAAAAAATCAAAAGGATTTTGAAAATACTTTTTTTAAATATATTAATGATAATTTT
>NZ_JADGDZ010000081.1 GCF_016744625.1 Winogradskyella sp. | reverse complement strand
GGCTATTGGGAGAATATGATAAAGCCTACCGCGCCTGCCTGATCGGCCGCGATTACAGTATTCAATAATGTTATCTCACGGGTGTGGGCTTTCTTTGCAAAAAGGTTATCCAACCAGTGTCTCAATCTAGAATGAATCTTCCCTGATGTGAAGCCAGTAAAGTGAAGCCTTGAGGCTGGCTAACAAGGCAAATGCAGTTTACCAAAGTTATAACCATTTAAATTTTAGAAACCATGAAAAAATTAATTGCAAATAGAGAAATTGATGTTAACGAAGAGGGTTATTTGGTAGATTTTAAGCAATGGACTCGAGAAGTATCTGAATGCATCGCAGGCGAGTGTGAAGTTGTAATGACAGAAAAACACTGGGAAGTTATTGAATATCTTCAAGATAAACATCACAAAGAAGAAGCATTGTCTATTAGAGGTATCAAAAAAAGTGGTGTTATAAATATTAAAGAATTTTATGCTCTTTTTCCTGGAGGACCATTAAAAAAATCAACATTGATTGCTGGTATTCCAAAACCAAAAAGTTGTATCTAAATTAACTAACAATTTAAAACAAGAGATTATGAGTACTAAAGTAAAAAAGATGCTTTTTATACTGTCTAAAGCAACAATAGAAAATGCGTATGCAGCATTCGTAATGGCAAATGGAGCTAGAATGGAAGGTATTGAATCTGAAATATTCTTCACTTTTTTTGGACTAGAAGCCATTCAAAAGAAAAAACTAGAACATTTACATGTGGCTACAGTCGGAAACCCAGGAATGCATATACCAACGATGCTAGGTGGTTTACCAGGTGTAGAAGCTTTTGCTACAAAAATGATGAAAAAGGAAATGGAAAAACTAGATATGCCACCTATTGGTGAATTCTTAGAAATTCTTTCTGATTCAGGTTGCAAACTTTGGGGCTGTAAATTAGCAGTAGATATGTTTCATTTAAAAGAAGAAGATCTAATAGATGAATTAGATGGTATTTTAACTATAGGAGATTTTTATAGTCGTGCTGATCAAGAAGGTACACAACTATTATTCATTTAGGTTTTATTTGATTTTTAAGTGATTACCATCATTTTACGCGCGGATTTATTGTTCTAAATTTGAACTATAAATAACCAATTATTTATATGGACATTTAAAATGTTTTTATTTTTTGTAACATTTTAAATGTGATTGCGTCATATAAATGTAAAATCATTAATCATGGAATCAAATTATCACACACTTAAACGTACTGACAACCAATTACTAGTCATTACACACCTTGCTCAGTTATTGACTTATATAACAGGTTTTGGAGGTTTAATTGTACCATTGGTAATTTGGGCAACACAAAAAGATCGTGTTGACAATATGGATGCTCATGGTAAAGCGATATTAAACTTTCAATTGAGTGTTATAGTATATGTTATAATAAGTGTTCCTTTAATGCTTATTGGTATAGGGTTTTTAACCTTAATGTTAGTAGGTGTTATGGCATTTGTAATGCCGATTATAAACGCAATAAAGGCTAGTAATGGAGAATTACCTAGCTATCCATTATCTCTTAATTTTGTTAGTTAGTTATTAAAGAAATGGAACTAAAAAAGCTCACCAATTGGTGAGCTTTTTTTTTGTTAAGTAAATGCAAGAATATTTAGTTATTAAGCATCACTGGCATAACAAGCATAGTTACATGTTCACCTTCATCTAAACCATCAATTGGTGTTAAGATACCAGCTCTGTTTGGCAAACTCATTTCTAACTGTACATTATCAGAGTTTAAGTTGTTTATCATCTCTGTTAAAAAACGCGAGTTAAAACCTATTTGCATATCGTCACCTTGATAGTCACAAGTTAAACGTTCTTCAGCTTTGTTACTGTAGTCAATATCTTCTGCTGAGATGTTTAATTCTGCACCAGCAATTTTTAATCGTATTTGATGAGTTGTCTTGTTCGAGAAAATACTAACACGACGTACAGAGTTTAAAAATTGTGTTCTGTCAATGACTAATTTATTCGGATTCTCTTTAGGAATTACCGCTTCGTAGTTTGGATATTTTCCATCAATTAAACGGCAAATTAACACTGAGTTTTCAAACGTAAACTTGGCGTTAGATTCGTTGTATTCTACTAAAACGTCATCCTCACTTCCTGCTAAAATTCCTTTTAAAAGATTTAAAGGTTTTTTAGGCATAATAAACTCAGCTGTTTCGGTTGCACTTACATCATCTCTTGTGTATTTTACTAATTTATGTGCATCTGTAGCAACAAAAGTTAAGTTGTCTTGAGAGAACTGAAAAAATACACCACTCATTACAGGTCTTAAATCATCATTACCAGCTGCAAAAATAGTTTTGCTAATAGCAGTTGCTAAAATATCCCCTTTAATGTTTGTTGTACTAGCATCTTCAATAGATACTGCATTTGGGAATTCAGCACCATCAGCATAAGCTAAGGCGTATTTACCATGATTAGAGCTGATTTCAACAGTATTGTTGTCTTCAACAACAAATGTTAATGGTTGCTCAGGAAACGTCTTCAATGTATCTAATAACAAACGTGCTGGTAACGCAATACTACCTTCAGAATCACTTTCAACATCAATCGTAGATGACATAGTTGTTTCTAAATCACTAGCCGAAATCGTTAGTTTTGATTGACTAAGTTCAAATAAGAAATTATCTAAAATTGGAAGCGTGTTGCTGTTATTAATAACGCCTCCTAATACTTGAAGCTGCTTTAATAAATATGTGCTTGAAACAATAAATTTCATATGGAATATATATGTGTTTTAACTTTTGATTGTCTTACAAATATATCCTAATCGAAGGGTTTTATAAAACAAACTTATTAACAAATGTTAGGTGTATTTTTTCTTTCTAAAGTAGTTGAAAGCAAATCCAAATAGACCAAGCAGTACAAGTGGTAAAGCAATATTAATCAATTGCCATTTCCCTTTGTTGTCTTTTATCTTTTCTGAATCTAAAAACGCAATACTAATTTTTTTAGCCCTAATGTTTATAAGTCCAGTATCATCGAGTAGATAATTGATGGTATTGAGAAGGAATTCCTTATTTCCAAAAGTTTTTCTTGTGAGTTGGTCAAAACCTAACTCTTGTGGTCTATTACGAACAACCTTGTTTTTAATAACATCTCCATCTGAGATTACAACCATTTTGGTTTCAGTACTTTTAGATTTAAAGTCCTTCACTTTAAAAGGTAATACACGTTTGTCATAAACAGAGGTAAATTCGCCCTCTAATAAAACCGCAAGATTCTGAGGCCCTAAATTAAACGTAGCTTCATTTGGTGCTTCTGTGACATTTGCTAAAGAAATAGTTTTTGGAACACCTTCTAATTTAGAACGTGGTGAGCTTTGTAATAAAATAGATTTATCAACTCCGTTTTTCAGCGTATCTATTGGGCTTGCAAAATCATACTTTACCAAGTTTAGATTCTTAGTAATTGGATGATTTGGATTTGAAGCTGCCAAAGGTGAATATTGCCATTGTAAAGGTTGTAATTGTGCTTGACTACCTTCTCCAATGGCCAACATAATAGGAGCAGAGTATAAGTCTTTTACTAAACTTGGATTTATTCGAAGTCCATATTTAAAGAAAAAGTCATTAAGTTTTAAATCACGCATAATAGAAACTCCGGTTCCTGTATCATTGTGTAAACTATCTTCATCCATTATAACTGACTCTGTAAGCCACAAGCTTTTACCACCACCCATAGTGTATTGATCTAAAACTAATTTTTCATTTTCAGAAAACGCTATGCTTGGTTTTGGAGCTACAATTAAATCGTATTGTTTTAAATTATCTAATGTAGCTTGAGGATTAGAAGCTACACTATCTAGTGTAAAAGGTGCAACTCTATAATATTGTTGCATAGTTTTAAGAAAGTCAGCAATGTAAATATCATCAAGTTCTCCATTACCTTTTAAAATAGCTATTGTTTTTGATTTAGGATTAACCAGTTGGTTAAAGCCATCTGCGAAAGCATATTCTAAAGATTGTATAGAATTTGTGACCTGCTCTTGAAGACCTTGTGTAATACTTCGTTTTAAAAGCGGAATCTTAACTCTTTTGTCTTTGTGACTTGCATAAGCCCATGGGAAAATTATCTCTTGAGTTACTTTACCTGTACTATTGTCAGTGTTAATATAGGGCTCTAATCCTTGTTTTGTAAGTTCATCAATATATTGTTGACGTGTCGTTTCGTCTTCAATTGGATTTATATAGTTAACAATGATATTTTCTGTTTCAAGTTGAAATTCATCAATGATTTGTTTCGTTTCAGTTTGAAGTAACCTGAATTCAGAAGGAAAATCACCTTCTAAAAATACATCAATAATTAAAGGTGAATCTAAATTGCTAACTAATGATTTTGATGCGCCAGACAGAGTATAACGACTGTCTTTTGTTAAGTCGAAATGCTGATACATTTTACTAGCGACGATATTGACAAGAATCAACGCAATAATAGTAGTTATAATTAATATGAGCGCTTTATTCTTTTTCATCCTCGTATTTTATTTCTTCTTGATAGGGTCTTAAAGCTATAACCTTGTCTTTTTTAAATGTAATTTCTACACACTCTTTTTTATCATTGAATGCACCAGGCTCAATTCCTAATCCGTAATTCCATTTATTGTTATCGTGTGATTTTGTGCTGTCGTTCCAAGATAACCATTCGTACATGCCCAATGAGTGTGCAATCTCTTCTCTAGATGTGCCAATAAGCGTATCAGACTCTATCATGCTATCTATCATTTCGTAGCGTAAACTTGGTTTTTCTACCCATGCAATATTATCGAAGTACTTTTGGTGATGGTAACTACTCAAAATATTCACAAAAGGATAAAACATATAAAAATATACAAATGGTGTCAACACTAAACTGATTAGTGCAGAAAGCCATTTGCGTTTGTCAACAGTATTCAAAAACAAAAAGAGTAGTAGAAAAACGACTAGCATAAAAATGACTAAGAAAGGTGTTATAATCATTATTGTTGCTTTTGGATTTTAAGTTTTGTAAATACTAAAAAGGCTAACGATAAACTTATAAAATAAACAAGATCTCTAGTATCAATAACACCACGACTCATGCTATTATAATGAGAAGCCATACCAAGATTCTCCATGTAGACGATGTCTCCAAAAATATTGTAGTTTGAAAGTCCTTCAAATCCAAAATAAAAGAAGAAACATATAAATACCGCAATGATAAAAGCAACAATTTGATTATCCGAAAGGGTAGAAGCAAACACTCCAATTGCAGTATAAGCCGCAATTAAAAAGAATAAGCCAAAGTAAGAGCCTAGTGTGCTTCCCATATCAAGATTACCTTCAGGATTTCCTAACTGTGAAACTGTGTAAACATAAAGTAACGTTGGAATTAATGCGATGAGTATTAGAATTAAAGCACCAAAGTATTTACCAAATACAATCTGAAAATGAGAAATAGGTTTTGTTACTAATAACTCCAATGTGCCTTGCTTTTTCTCGTCACTAAAACTGCGCATTGTTACAGCTGGTACAAGAAAAATAAGAATCCATGGAGCTAATAAAAAGAACGATGATAAATTTGCTAAACCATTATCTAGAATATTAAACTCCCCTTTAAACACCCATAGAAACAAGCCATTTAATAATAAAAACACTCCAATCACCAAATAACCTATTGGTGATGCAAAGAATGTGTTTATTTCTTTTTTTAGGATTGCTAGCATATTTTAAATTCAGTATTCAGTATTCAGTATTCAGTATTCAGTATTCAGTTTGCTTTGCGTCTTAGCGACTTTGCGATATTCATCTTTAATTTATTATTCTAAACTAGCCAATTTATCCACACTCCAAGCTTCAGGCTTCCCATTAAATAAAGGTTTTGTTTTTGCCCAAACACCTTTAAACAATTCTGAATGTCTATAATTATTTAAATCTGATTCAGAATCCCAATAACTATACGTAAAAAAGATGTTGGTATTGTTCTGGTCGCGATATAATTCTAAAAAATTACACCCTTTAAAATTTCGAATCTTTTCTTTATTGATTTCAAAATTAGCTAAGAATTCTTCAATCTTAGACGGTTCGAAACTCATTTTTACAATTCTTACTAACAAAGCATTATATTTTAGAAAAGTTTACAGTAACAGTGTCCATAGTTTTTAGTCCCATTAAAGTAGATGCACTACCAACGGTACTACAATTGCTTTTATAAACAGCAATTTCTAAATAACCTGAAGAATTAAAAACGACCAAACCTCTTCCTTCATCATGGCGTTTAGACTCTTCAATTTCAAAATTTATAATATCGCTGTATTTGCTATGAACGGTTCTAAACTTATGGTTGCGAGCCGAAATTTCATAAGCTCTAGTTTTTTGAATTTCCTCAAAGAATTTGCGCTTAATATTGGTAACAACGTTTCCGTAATTATCAACGTAAATTACAGAACCAATGATTTGATTTTTTTCATCGTTAACGAATGGAATTAAATTCTTAATCGGTTTAATGGTGTTAATAACTTTTCCTATAATCTCTAAGGTTCCTCCTCTTGCAATATGGCAAGCTACTTTTACAAAAACATCTAATACAGGGAAACTCGTTTCAATCTTATCGTGAATATTAATTTCTACAATTTTCTCAGGAGCGATTTCTGCACAAATCATACTCATTATGCCGTTATTAGCACATATAAAGTAATGGTCATCTAACTTGACTGCAATGTGCTTGTTTTCAGGACTTAACTCAGAATCTATTCCGATGATATGAATCGTTCCTTTTGGGAAACTACTGTATGCATTTAAGATGATATAAGCCGCTTCAGAAATATCAAAAGGTGATACAGAATGTGATACATCTACAATTCTAATATCCGAAAGTTCACTATAAATCGCACCCTTTATGGCTCCAGCAAAGTGATCTTTTTCTCCAAAATCAGTCGTTAAAGTGATTATTGCCATGGATTGATTGTTGATATTTTTTTAAGAATCGTGATTCTAAAATTATTAGATTTGTGTGTACACTGTACATCCACAAAACTAATAAAAGAAAACAGATTAACAGACCAAATGAATTTTAAAATGAAACATAAATAATTTGAATTATCTTGTGCTTAGATAAGTTATAAAATCCAAGCATAGCATTAGCTATGGTTTTATTTTCTAATGAAATATAAGGACAATAGAAACGAATTATATGGATTATTTTAATGTTTATTTGGTGTAAACTAAATAAAGAACGCTTTTGAACGAACTTATCCTAGAACTCGAAGAAATAACTCCAAAAGAATTCTTCGGTGCACAAAATGCAAATATTGTACTACTAAAAAAATACTTTCCAAAACTTAAAATCGTAGCCAGAGGAAATAAAATTAAAGCCTATGGTGACGAAGATTTACTTGAAGAGTTTGACCGAAGAATGACGATGCTTATGAAGCATTTTGTTAAGTATAATAAGTTAGATGAAAATGTCATTGAACGTGTATTGACAAGTCAAAGTAGCGATGATTATACAACAACAGCTAAGAGTGGTGAAGTCATAGTACATGGTGTTGGAGGTAAACTAATTAAGGCACAAACAGCGAATCAACGTAAGTTAGTAGAGAGTATGCGTAAAAATGATATGGTTTTTGCTATAGGTCCTGCAGGTACAGGTAAGACCTATGTTGGCGTTGCTCTTGCAGTCCAAGCTTTAAAAAGCAAAGCAGTTAAACGTATTATTTTAACACGCCCTGCTGTTGAAGCTGGTGAGAATTTAGGATTTCTACCAGGTGACTTAAAGGAAAAGTTGGACCCATATATGCAACCGTTGTATGATGCATTACGTGATATGATTCCTGCAGAAAAGTTAGACAGTTATATAGAAAAAGGGGTGATACAAATTGCACCGTTAGCCTTTATGCGTGGACGAACTTTAGATAATGCATTTGTGATATTAGATGAAGGGCAAAACACAACGCATGCACAAATGAAGATGTTCTTAACACGAATGGGCAAAAATGCAAAATTTATGCTCACAGGTGATCCTGGTCAGGTAGATTTACCACGACGATCAATTTCTGGATTAAAAGAAGCGCTTTTAGTCCTTAAAAATGTTGAAGGTATTGGTATGATATACTTGGATGATAAGGACGTAATTCGCCATAAGTTGGTGAAGAAAGTGATTGCTGCTTATAAGAGTATTGAAAATCGGGAGTAAAAATTGAATTGTCATTGCGAGCGAAGCGTGGCAATCTATTAAATTAGAACTAAGAACATACAGATTACTACGTCGCGAAAGAGACTCGTAATGATATTATATTAGAAAATGAGTAATACAATAATAGATACCAATTTCAATTTTCCTAATCAGAAAAGTATTTACAAAGGAAAAGTAAGGGAAGTTTACAACATCAATGATGAGCAATTAGTAATGGTTGCAACAGATCGTTTAAGCGCTTTTGATGTAGTGATGCCAAAAGGAATTCCTTATAAAGGGCAAATCTTAAATCAGATTGCGACAAAAATGATGAAAGAGACTGAAGATTTGGTGCCAAATTGGTTGGTTGCTACTCCAGATCCTAACGTAGCTATTGGTCATTTATGTGAGACTTTTAAGGTTGAAATGGTAATTAGAGGCTATATGTCTGGTCATGCAGCACGAGAATATAAATTAGGAAAGCGAATGCTATGTGGTGTCGCAATGCCAGATGGTATGAAAGAAAACGACAAGTTTCCACAACCAATTATTACACCAGCAACCAAAGCAGAAATGGGAGATCACGATGAGGATATTTCTCGTGAAGATATTTTAGCAAAAGGTATCGTTTCTGAAGAAGATTATTTAGTTCTTGAAGATTATACAAGAAAGTTATTTCAACGTGGAACAGAGATCGCAGCAGAACGTGGATTAATTTTAGTAGATACAAAATACGAATTCGGAAAAACTAAGGATGGTAAAATTGTATTGATTGACGAAATCCATACACCAGATTCGTCGCGTTATTTTTATGCTAATGGTTACCAAGATCGACAGGATAAAGGAGAAGCTCAAAAACAACTCTCTAAAGAGTTTGTGCGTCAATGGTTAATTGCAAATAATTTTCAAGGATTAGAAAGACAAACGGTTCCTTATATGAGTGATGAGTATATTGAAACGGTAAGTGAACGCTACATCGAACTCTATGAGAATATTACTGGTGACACTTTTGTAAAAGGAGATGTTAGTGATATTCTGAGTCGGATAGAGGCTAATGTTTTGGAGTATTTGAAGACTGTATAATTGTTTAGTTGTTAGTTGTGTTGTCATTTTGAACTTGTTTCAAAATGACAACACATTAATATTTAGATTTCAAAATCTCTGTATGATGCTCAACATGATAACCTGTCCACATAATAATCTCGCGAATTGGCATTTTGCCCATTAGAGGATGCGGTAAAATAAGATTATCTAGATTTTTATCACTAATCTTTTTGGTTTTGTATTGTAGTTTCTTTTGCTCAGTCTGCAGTCTGTTAAGAATATACTCTTTTTCCTTTAAAATTGGCACTTTCATATTCTGAGAGCCTTTAAAAGTTTTGCCTTTTACATCTAATAAACGTTCTTGGTAACGTTGTACTATAGCATCATATTCTCTAACTGGCCTATTTGCTTTTCCAAATTTATAGCGCAATAAAAACTTAGGCATGCTCAATGCCCTATTGAGTGGTTTTATGCTTTGTAGTAAATGCAAGGCTTGTTGTCCGGTAGTCCATTTTCCATCGGGTCCTTGTGTCCAAGAATCTTCGGGTTGCTTTTCTAACCAGATTATTAATTCAGAATGCTTGTCTTCAATTAAATCTGCAATTGCTTCTTTATCCATAGATATATGGTTTGATAAAGAAAGATACGAAGAAATGTTGATTTGTGTAGTCGTTTAATTGTAGATTCGTTTGAACTGCTAACAGTTATTCCTCCTCTTTTTCTTGAATCACAATTTTGTCCTTCTTAAAAATGGGAACTAAATAAGATAAGTTAAACCCAAATCCTCCACCTATAGCTCCACTATCATAGGTTCTATTAAAGCCAGGAATAAATAGATTATCATAATTATTGGGCTTGGTTTCAGAAACTAGAAACTTGAGTTGTACGTTTACACCTGCAAATAAGTTATTAAAAAGCTCAGCTTTTAAGCCAACTTGTATTTCTCCCCAAATAGCTGTTAAGCCTTTAAACTCTGTGCCATCTTCTACAGAGAAAAGTTCACTGTTCCAATATTGATTATTTATATCGTAAACTTTATAATTGTTCAGGGTTTGACTATATGTACTTGCGCCAACACGAAAACCAGCATAAATCATATTTTCCATATCGAGCCAGTTTTTGTAGAAATTAATATCTACACCACCTTTAAAATAGCTTCCTTTTGATGTGTTATTAAAAACTTCGTTTTCTAGTGTACGCTCTTCATTACCAATTTCACCAGCAATATAGATGCGTTTTGTAAGACGATAATCACCCATAACCTCAAAACCTGTATAGTTATCGTCTAAAAATGTACGAGCTAGTTTACTAACGTCGGCACCAAGACGTAGTCCATATTTTTGTTTATAAACTAAGGTATCAGCAACGGTTTTATTTTCTTCTTGCGCAAAAGCTATTGTAGTAAATAACAGCAAAAGGATAATGCTTCTAATGAAAGATGCGCACATGTACTGTGTTTTCATTTTCTATGGTTGTTTCTACGATATCTATATTACTTATCCATGCTTCTGTGCCAGGTTCTATATTTATATCCAAATTATTAAAGGTGCTTTTATATCCACAAGCTCTAGAGACAAATACGAATTCTGGTATGTATGAGATTTCAATAATATCGATATCTGAGTCTGTTGTTGTATCTGAGTCTAAACGTAAATTTGTGTCTTTTTCTAAAATGAAGCGAGATGTTGTAGTTTCTCCTTCAGTGTCAATTCTTAATGGTAATTCTAATGAACTAGCATTTTCGTTAAATAAAATAGTGGAATCTGATGCTTCGATTGGTTCTATTATCATTCCAGTATCATCAACAACCAAACCTTCACCATAAGCGGTTAATCGTAAAACGCTTTTTAAATCATCAGGATTTGAAATATCGTAAAACTCAATTAAGAGTCGTGGAGTTGTAGCAGTAGTTGCAGCGCAAATATCATCGCGCTCACAGCTGATAAGTGTCAAAGCAATAAATAGGGCAAATAATTTTAGTACTCTCATGTATTATTTTTCAAACAAAACAACCGTTTCAATATGTGCTGTATGCGGAAATTGATCCACCAAACTTAGTTTTTTAATCTCGTAACCAGCTTCCATTAACTGCTCTGTATCTCTGGCTTGTGTTGCAGGATTACAAGATACATAAACCAAACGTTCTGCATTAAGGTTTATTATTTTTTTAAGGGTTTTTGGAGCAATACCTGCACGTGCTGGATCTAAAATTATAGTTCTGATTTTATTTACAAATTCTGGATGTTCGTTTAAAAATTTACCAACATCTGCAGCATAAAATTCTAGACCTTCAATATTATTTCGTTTTGCATTTTTTTTAGCATCTTCTATTGCCGAAGCAACAATATCTACACCAACAATTTTGGTGTTATTAGCTTTACTTGCTATGATTTGCCCGATTGTGCCTGTACCACAAAATAAATCTAAAACTACAGTATTGTCAATGGCGTCTTTATTTTCTAATGCGTAATCAACGACTTTAGAATATAATTTTTCGGCACATTTAGGATTGGTTTGAAAAAAGCTTTTCATACTAATTTCAAAGTTCAAACCTAAGAGCTCTTCAATAATTTTGTCTTTTCCGTAAACTAAATTAATACTACCAGTAGTTGCTATAGTTCTATCTCCAATTTCATCATTTATAGTATGTAATAAACCTGCAACACGATCACCAAATAAATCAACTAAGTAATTGGCAAACTTATCTAAATCAAATTGAGGTAAGTCGTAAGATGTCGTTACTAAATTAAATAAAAGTTTATCAGTTTTGTAAGATTTTCTAACGACAAAATATCTAAAGAAACCTTCTTTTCTTGGTGCATGCCAAGGAGCTAATCCTGTTGCTTGGCAATATGCTTTAATGTCTTTTAAATGGTTTTCAAATTCAGCATCAAATAAACCAGAATCATTATTTAGGTTATCTCCACACCACCAAGTTCCACGTCTTTTAAAGCCTAATGTAAATTCATCAATATCAGTTTTTAATTTACGATTGTAACCAATAGCAGAGAAGCCGTATTCCATTTTATTACGGTAGTGGAAGGTGTTTGGTGAATCTACAAATTCATCAAACTTATCTTCAATATCAGCAACCTTACCAATACGTTTAAATAACTCTAGAGTACTTTGCTTTTTATAAGCATGTTGCATTTCTATAGGCAATTGTATATATGGTGCACCAGGAATATCTTGATAAGGCATATCAACTTCATCTTCCGAAGGCTTTAAAACATCAAACAGCTTACATTCAGCGTATTTTTTGCTCGTTTTTTTTACTTGTGCTTTTACTAATTGTCCTGGTAATGTATTAGGAACAAAAACCACAAATTCACCATGTTCATTTCTAATACGAGCAATTCCTTTTCCACCAAAAGCGTAGTCTTCGATTAATAGTTCTATAATCTCTCCGCGTTTAACAAATTTGTTGCGTTCTCTTTTTGGCATTTATAAAAAATTAGAGTGCAAAGATAGCTGTAATTTTGTTAATTCTTAAGCCAAAAAGTATCTGTGTAAATTAGATTATCTTTAATAAAATTGAACCTTTTTTAATAGTCTACGTCTTTAGAGTATGCAAGTCATAAATATCCATAAACGAACAATCAATCAACCTAAGAATAAGGTGTCTGATTTATTTAAAACAATAGCAACTTCTAATGATTTAGTTTGGCCTTACGAAAATTGGCCAGCAATGAGATTTAAGGATGGATTGAAAATAGGAAGGAAAGGAGGTCATGGACGCGTTAGATATACTATTATTGATTTTAATAAAGGAGACTATATTAAATTTAAGTTCTCTAAACCTGATGGATTTAATGGTACGCATGAATTAAGAATAGAAGAGATTACCTTGGGTAAGACTGAAATAAGTCATGAAATAAGAATGAACACATCATTTAAAGCGACTTTCTTTTGGATATTTATTATTCGTTGGCTTCATGATGCACTAATTGAAGATGCTTTTGATAAAATTGAAAACTATTTTTTAATAGAAAAGAAGCAACCAAAGCACAGTAATTGGGTTGAATTTTTGAGAGGTGCTTATAAAATAAAATCTTTTAAAACGAAACATGCTTAATTGAAAAAAGACCAAAGCATAGACGAAGAATTAGTTAAAGCTTTTAAAGCAGGTGATAAAAAAGCGCTTGCTACATTGGTAAGACGTTGGCACAAATTATTCTGTGATAAAGCTTATTGGTTGGTTAAAGATAAAGATGCTGCTAAAGATATAGCTCAAGATAGTTGGACAATTATTATTAATAAAATTGATGGACTCAAGAATCCTGAACAATTTCAATATTGGGCTTATAGAATTGTATGTAATAAATCTACAGATTGGTTGCGATTGCAAACAAAGAAAAGGAAAAGAATAATTAGTTATGAAATAGAAATTGAAAGCAACGATTCTAAAAAATCAGAAAAGGAGCAATTAAAACAGCTGCTTTTAATAGCCATAAATAGACTGCCAGATAGTCAAAAAACTGTAGTTAGGCTGTTTTATATTGAATCATATAGCTTAAAACAAATAAGTGAATTACTAGAAATATCAGTTGGAACTGCCAAATCAAGGTTGTTCCATGCTAGAGAAAAATTGAAAAGAGGGTTGACCAAACATAAGAATGAATAAAATTTTATTACCAGTCACATTGAATGTAGTAGAAATGCAATTGAAATGAATATTAACAGATTCCTAATATTATCTAATGTGTCATTTTCAGCGCTAAAGAAGTATAAGGAACTAAAAAAATGAATTATGAAAACTAATACAGAAGACATAGACAAATTAATAAAAGAAACTCTAACTCAAGAAGAAGCTAAGTTCTATGACGACTTAGAAGAACAAAACTTATTACAAATGGTATTTGGGCTATTTTCAGGTAAAAATAGTTGGATTGTTATAGTAATGAGTATTGTACAAGTTATCTTTTTCGGACTCTTTATTTATTGTGCTATTCAATTCTTTAATGTTGAGGCTACCAACGATCTTATAAAATGGGGGATTTTCGGAACTATATGTTTAATGGCATCGAGTATGCTAAAGTTATTTTCATGGATGCAAATGGATAAAAAAGCGATTATAAGAGAAATTAAGCGATTAGAGCTACAAGTATCTTCACTTTCAGGAAAAATATCTGAGTAAGTTTTAAATCGAAAGGAATATTTACTAATTTGCACGTTCTTAGGGATGATTTCTTTCCCACGCTGAATTTTCGAGTCTTCGAAAGGATAAAGGTAGATAAGGAATGGATATTTTATTCATTTATTAAATTATTTTTAAAATGGCTGTATTAGACCACATTTCATCGCAAGAAGCGATGGCATTAGAGAACAAGTATGGAGCACAAAACTATCATCCATTACCAGTAGTATTAACAAAAGGTGAAGGTGTTTTTGTTTGGGATGTAGAAGGTAAAAAGTATTACGATTTTTTATCTGCTTACTCATCATTAAATCAAGGACATTGTCACCCAAAGATTGTTAATGCAATGACAGAGCAAGCGCAACGTTTAACGTTGACTTCTCGAGCATTTTATAACGACATGCTTGGTAAGTATGAAAAATATGCTTGCGATTTTTTTGGATTCGATAAATTATTACCTATTAATTCTGGTGCAGAAGCAGTTGAAACTGCTTTAAAATTATGTAGAAAATGGGCTTATGAAGTTAAAGGCTTAGATCTTAATAAAGCAGAAATAATTGTTTGTGAGAATAATTTTCATGGAAGAACAACTACGATTATTTCTTTTTCAAATGACCCAATAGCACGTAAAAACTTTGGGCCATATACAGATGGATTTATTAAAATTGAGTACGATAACTTACAAGCTTTAGAAGATGTTTTAAGTACTAACCCTAATATTGCTGGCTTTTTAGTAGAACCAATACAAGGTGAAGCTGGTGTTTATGTACCAAGTGAAGGTTATTTAGCAAAAGCTAAAGCATTATGTGAAAAGTATAATGTATTATTTATTGCAGATGAAGTACAAACTGGGATTGCAAGAACAGGTAGATTGTTAGCTGTTGATCACGAAAATGTAAAACCAGATGTTTTAATTCTTGGAAAAGCTTTGAGTGGTGGTTTATACCCAGTATCTGCTGTATTGGCTAATAACGAGATTATGAATGTTATTCAACCAGGAAATCATGGTAGTACATTTGGTGGTAACCCAATTGCTGCTGCAGTTGCTATTGCAGCTTTAGAAGTTGTAAAAGATGAAAAATTAGCAGAGAATGCAGATTATCTTGGTAAACTTTTTAGAGCAGAAATGAACAAGTTTATTGAAACTAGTCCTATTGTTAATAAAGTAAGAGGTAAAGGTTTACTAAATGCTATTATAATTAATGACGATGAAGATAGTGATACAGCATGGAACATTTGTCTTCGATTAAGAGATAATGGTTTGTTAGCAAAACCAACACACGGAAACATGATTCGTTTTGCTCCACCTTTAGTAATGACAGAAGATCAACTATTAGATTGTGTGTCTATTATTACTAAAACATTAAAAGAATTTGAAGCTTAAATAAGTTTTAAAAGACAGTATAAAAAAAGCGATTTTCAATTAAGAAAATCGCTTTTTTTTTAAATAACTGAGAAATGTTATTCCATATCCATACCCATTTGTTCCATAACTTCTCGTTGTTGTTCCATATAACCATCCCAACCACCAGCAGCTGATATTTGATAGATTGATACAGCAAGAGCAATTACAGCTAATACAAGTCCGATAATGGCAATAATTTTGGCTGTTTTTACCTGTCCGAAATTACTATAAAGATCAGGTTGTTCAGCATAAAGTTTTTCGTCTTTTTTTGCTAAAAAGAATGCAATACCAGAGAAAATTAAACCTCCAATACCCATACTGCAGCAGCAAGCAATAAATGAAATACTTCCAAGCACAATAGATATCGTTGCATTAGGTAATTTTTGTTGTTCCATAATTAAGATTTTATTTAAGATAAAGTTTAAGTAAATAACTGCCAATGATGACTACTACATTAAGCATAGCCAATATAATAATAATTTTGTTGCCGAATTTAAAATTCTTAAAACTATTAATGATGATAAATCCAAAAAGAACAATGATTGTATAGATGGCTGGATACATAAAAAAAGCATCAACAAACTGTCCTTTAATCAATAAGGCGGCAGAACGTTGAAGTCCACAAC
>NZ_JADGDZ010000080.1 GCF_016744625.1 Winogradskyella sp. | reverse complement strand
TGCTTACGTAATTGATGTCGTCGTCCTGTTAATGGTTCTAAGCATACCAAGTTGAGTTTGCCAAATCTTTCGGAAAGTACAGATTCGCAAAGCGTATAATTGGATTGTGATGTCTTGCCATCAACTTCTGAAGTGATTTTTCCTTGATTATACATTTCACCAATAGTAACAGCATAGTAAGTTTTCTTAATTGCTCTATTTTCAAATAGTTTATTTAAGGCACGAATACTACTGCTTGTTTTACCAACCAATAAAATACCTGTGGTAGCAAAATCTAATCGATGAGCTGGTTGTGGTAGTGTTACATCTGGTAACGCGCTTCGTTTTATGTTTTGAGCTAAAGCATTAGCAATGGTTTTAAAACTATTACCACTAACCAAAATACCAGCAGGTTTATGAATCACAGCTAAGTAATCGTCTTCAAATAATACATCAAGATGTAATATCAGCTTTTTTTTTGGACTAACTTCTTTTATAATAGATAGCGTAATGCATTCTCCTCCATTTATAAAAGTGGCCGAAGTAGCGATAACATCATTAACCTTAACATATTGCTTTTTTAGAGCTTTTTTAAATGCTGATTTCGTTAAAACTGAATTGAAAATACCTACACCATATTCTTGGAGTCGAATTGGATTATCTAGTTTGGGAACAATATGTAATTTGGTCGGTTTGATTATGTTTTTATATATGATTATAAATGGGATTGGTAATGATTTTGTTGCGTAAGAACTAAGATAGTAAAAAAGAGAAAACTTGTGATTTAGTAGTTAAGAGATTTAGAAAGGAATTTAAGGCGCTATGAATTATACATGTTTCATAGGAACAATATTTTTAGCAAGTATGTATATTAAAAAAAACGCAAATCTATAAGACTTGCGTTTAAATAGCTTTTAGTTGTTATTTACTATTACTATATGGTATTTTAATTCATGTTAATGCTCTGGTACAGCAATCCCGTTGAACACGATATACATAGCACCATAATAGCTAATCATTGCTATAAGGTACTGATTCAGCCAAGCTGATGTAATACGTTGTCTGTCTACTGACATTACTGAGGTTTCATCCCCAAACCAACCTTCGTAATCTGCTCTTAAATCATCATATTCTTTTTGAGAGGCCTTTTTACATTTGGTGGCAATACGTACATTTTTTTTGAGTTGATTATACAATGCAAGGGAAGCCTCGGAATCTATTTTTTTGAAGGTCTCTATTTCTGCTTCCGCATCAGTTATATCGGTATTACAATCTTCTATTTTGGCTAAGAGCAATCGCATCCTAGATGCGTCGGGATTAGCGTACTGTGTTTGTGCAAAAAGTTCGGAAGGAAGTACTATTCCTAATAAGAGTAAGGCTAGTAATACTATTTTAATTTTCATGATAATGAAGTTTTATTGTTTACTTCAAATATCTGGCAATAAGATGTTTAAGTCAATCGCCCATAAGAGGTATTTATGTGTTTATGTAAATAAGTTAACAAACAAATCACAGATAGAGAATTTCAGTGGAGTTTTCGTAAGCAAGCTAGAGTTAATAATCAATTATATATGGTGTTACCACATGTTTTTATTCCCTTTTCTTTTCGTAAAGTACGCAACTTTTAAGTTCGCTATATTCTTTTAATAAAGGGTGATTGAATATCTTTTTTTTCTTCATTCCGAGCTTTTCCATAACACGTTCAGATTTATCATTTATTATTGGACAAATTGATTTTATAGTTTTTAGTCCGATAGCATTAAATGCAAAATCGAGGCATTTTTTTGCTCCTTCAGTCGCATATCCTTTTCCCCATTCTTTTTGTGATAATCTCCACCCAATATCTATACAAGGTGTAAAGTCAGATTCAAAATTTTGTTCAGCAATACCAATAAAGCCAATGAATTCATTGTTTTCCAGTTTGTCTACCGCGAAATAACAAAATCCATTTTTAGAAAATTGATCTTTCATTCTGTCAATAAATTGTTCCGTTTGTTCTTTATTTGGCATACTGGGAAAAAACTCCATTACTCTAGAGTCGGAATTAATTATTGCCATTTTAGGTTTATCTTTTTCAGTCCAATTTCTAAAGCCTAATCTTTCAGATTTAAAAAGGTAATTCTCCATTATGCTTTGGGTTAATGTGTAGTATATATAAACTTAGTAAGTTATTTAACTATAAGCAACTAAAAAAAAGAGGTTTTACATGTTTTTTTGACAATAGTATTATTTCTTTTTAAATAGAAACTATTCCACATCTTTAATTTATTTCCATTTAATATTGCAGCCCATGCTTGGTTTTTGTGTTGTACTAACTACTTCATTATTAACTAAAGCATCCATAGCTGCTCTTAAATCGTTTCCTGTTACTGGTATTCCATTTCCTGGTCTAGAGTTATCTAGTTGTCCTGCGTAAGCTAAAGAGAGTTCAGCATCAAATAAAAAGAAATCTGGTGTGCAAGCGGCATCATAAGCTTTAGCGACATCTTGTGTTTCGTCATATAAGTAAGGGAAGGGGTAGTGGTTATCTTTAGCATGTTGTTGCATTGCATCTGGTCCATCTTGCGGATAATTCACTGCATCGTTACTCGAAATCGCAATACAGTTAATACCTTTTGATGCATAATCATTTGCTAATGCTACCAATTGTTCATTTACATGAATTACAAAAGGACAGTGGTTACAAATAAATAGGACCAAAGTACCAGAGTCACCTTTAAGGTTAGCCAAAGATTTTTGTTGTCCATTTTTTGTATCTACTAAAGTAAAACTTGGTGCTTTTGTGCCCAAAGGCAACATATTTGAAGGAGTTAATGCCATTTTTACTTGGTTTAAGTTTGCTATAATTATATATGGTAAAGTACAAAAGATAATAATGTATGACATAAAAAAACCTTCACAATTGTGAAGGTTTTTCATAAAGAACACCATAACTCATCAACTCCACGTTATTCGTTTTTTGTTCTTTAACTAATTTTTAGGCTCTAAAAGTGCTTCAGCACGTTTAATTGCTGCTGCTATTTTTTCTTCTATAGTTTCAATAGCTAATACTAATTCTCTTGGTGTAATACTACGACTTCTATTAAGTGATAGTATTGCATTAGGACTATTAAACCAACCTGGATAGTCTTTTCGTAACGCATCTAATTCATCTCGCCTTGCTTTAATACACAGTTCAGAAATTTCTACAGCATTTTTAGTGTGATTGTATTGTGCTAAAGTGTATGATGCAGAATTTGCTTCCATTTTTTTGATTTTATTTTCTGCTTTAGTTAAGTTGGCTTTGCAATCTTCCAGTTCTTCTAAGAGTGTCTCAATAAGCTCTCGACTTGGTGGTGTATATCCTTGTGCAAAAGTTTGAAAGGATATTGTAATGCATAACAGAATTGTTATTGCTAATGTGTTTATAGTTTTCATATTAAATAGTTTATTTAAAACCTAATTCTTTTTGTTTATCATTCATTTTTTGCTGTATGGCTTTCATACGTTTTTCATATGAATCGTCAGTAGAACAGGATAAGGCAATTGTTTGCCAATCTTGTATAAAACTCATACCTTCAGTCATCGTATTAATATACTCTGGCGAAGTCGCTAGAGTTATAGGATCGTCTTTGTGTTTTGCCATAAGTTCTAATAGATCATCTGTCCAAGACTCATACGTGTTAAGAAAATCATCACAGTCTTTAATGTTTTTAGAACTCGTTGAAGTTCCCGTTCTCTGTTCTGTATTTGTAATAGTTATACTGTCATTGTCTTTAGTTTCAGAAGGCTTTTTTTTGCATGCAGTAATTACTAATAATGCACATAATGCTATGGTTATTTTTAGTTTCATATCTGTTCTATTTTATTAGAAAAAAAAGGAGCATTTTAATGCTCCTTACAGTTAAATTATTTAATCTAATTGCCTGTATAAACAATTTCTACACGACGATTTAGTGCGTAAGCCTCTTCATTATCTTCCATAGCCATAGGCTTTTCTTCACCATAACCAACAGTTGATAACCTGCTGCCATCTACACCCTTATTTTTTATATAGTGCATCACAGATTTAGCGCGATTCTCGGATAAAGTTTGATTTGATTCTCTTGTGCCATTAGCATCTGTATGCCCTTCAATTTTTATAGAAACATCAGGATTATCTTTAAGCATGTTGACAATTCTATCTACGGCTGGATATGACGATGGTTGAATAAAATAAGAGTCTGTATCGAAAAGAATATCATGAAACACAAGTCGGCCTTCATTTACCAATTTTTTGTAAAGCGGTAAGCCTTTATGACCAATTGTAATGTAATTAATCATGGCTGGTGAAGCTGAACGAGACAAAGCACTTACTTCTATATTTGTATATTCTTTGATATGTTTAATTTTCTTTTTAATTGTCTTTACATAATCCGCAATATTTATTAATTGGAAGCCCTCATACAATACTTTTATAGTACCGTTATTAAATGATAACTGTACTGTACGCCAACCAGGATATGGCAACTTATGTGGCATTCTAGCATATTCATGACTGGATCCTGCAGGTACAATACCATCTCCTCGTATTGTAATAGAATAAGTTGCATAAGCATCGTTTTTATCCTTTAAGTATAGTGTATATGCCTCATTTCCTTTTCCATGAAAATAAAATTGCCCTTCTATTTTGAATGAATTACCTAAATAGTCATCAGTTTTAAAAGTGGGCTTCATTCGAGCACTTGTAATAAATTGTACAACACCTTCTTTTTTTTCTAAAGCAACAACTTTAGAATTTTGCATGGTTCCACTCATTTGTGTCCATTTACTTGGAAATTCGCCTACACGTTCGTTGTTGAAATTATCAGAGAATACAATGTCACCTTTGATAAAGCCTGCAATTGGCTTGTGATTTTCATTAGCAACAATGACTTTAGAGTCTTTGCCTTTTTTCTTCTTCTTTTTACCATCAATCTTATCAGCTATTTTTTTGGATTCTTTTTTAATGACATCTCCAAGGCTTTGACTGTAAGCTTGAGCAGAAAAAAGAAGCATAAGGGTTACGGAGCATAATCGGATGAGCTTCATTGTTTTCATTTGTGAGTTTTTTTTGAATTAATATATCGCAAATATCTGTTTTTAAAGTATTTATGTCAATCGCGTAAATGGGGTATTTAGAATACTTAGAGAGGAAGAATTATATTAATTTTTGCTTAATAGCTTTGTAAATGGCTTCAGCACGACTATTAACATGTAGTTTAGAATAGATATTTTTAATATGTGTCTTAACTGTATGAGGGCTTAGAAAAATTTCATTTGCTACTTCTTTATAATTCATGCCTTTACTTAGCATTTTTAGAATTTCAGTTTCTCTATCGGAAAGTGGATTGTCTATAATTCTAAAAGAATTGATGATACGCCTAGCAACCTGACTGCTCATAGGTGAACCACCATCATATACTTCTTTAATATGTACTAATAAATCAGCAGGATTGGTATCCTTTAAAAGGTATCCTGAAGCACCAACACAAAGTGACTCGAAGATAGAATCATCATCAGATTGAACAGTAAGCATTATAAAATCTAGTTGAGGACATTTTTGTTTTAAATGACGTGTAACTTCAATACCTGACTTACCTGGTAGATCAATATCCATTAAAACGACATCAATTGGAAGGTTTTCAATGGAGGCTATTGCTGATTCACCATCAGGAAATGCATATTTGCAACTAAACCCTTTTGAGCCATCTATAATAAGCGTCAAGGTTTGACGAATTTCATTGTCATCTTCTACTATAGCAATATGAATAGTCTCATTTTTCATTCTTAGCTAAGTTAAACCTCTTTTTCTTTAAAATGGTCACTCATATGAGGTATTCTATTTAAGCTTATTGAAGTGCCTTTGTTATCTGAATTAATGATTATATCTGCATTCATTTTTTTTGCGCGTAATATCATGTTTTTTAAACCCCTTCCTTTTGATTTCTTTTCTACATCAAAACCAATACCATCATCAATAAGTTTAAAACTAGAATATTGCTCGTTAAATTTAATGATGAGCTCTACATTTTTGCATTGCGAATATTTAGCACAATTATTCATAGCTTCTTTAAAAATCATTACTATTTGTTTCTTGGTTTGGGGATCAAGCATTTGGTGGAGTTGATTGTTGAGATGACCTTTTGCACTAAAGTTTTTTTCACCATTGTTAAAAATGTCTTCACCATAATCCTTTAAACGTAAGAAGACATCTTGCAAACTATCTTTTTTTGGATCAATTACCCATAGCAAGTCTCTAAAGCTTCCAGAAAGATCTTTGATGTTTGTTCTTATTTTTGTGAACCATTCTGAGGGATCTTTATTGTCGTTAATAGTGCGCTCTGCAAGTGTTAAAAAGAGACTTATTTTAGTTACTTTTGAACCCAATTCGTCATGGAAATCAGCTGTATTTTCTTGTCGAAGTTGTTCGCGTTCATTAACTAAGGCACGTTCTAGTTTCACTTGTTGTTTTAATTTATTCATTCGTTTACGAATGCGCATAATATAAAATAGTCGGAGTATTCCTAAGATGAGCAAGCCATAAGAGAATAACGCTAAGTTAGATTTCCAAAATGGAGGCAAAATTACAAGGTCAATTTTTAAAGGATTATTAGACCATTTATTTTGATTATTACTTCCGTCCAAGATAATTTGATAAGTGCCAGGACTAAGATTGTAATAAGTTAATTCTGAAGTAGTATTTGTCTCAATCCAATCTTCATTTAGTGGGAGTATTTTATGACGATACCTATTGTTTTCTATATTAGAAAAGTCAAGGACGGCATAGTTTAAACGGATAGAGTTTTCAATGTATGGTAGTTCAAGAGCATTATTTTTTAATCTATTTTTTATAGAGACAAAGCCTTGTTTTTTACTATGAATATTTTCTAGTTTAGTAAGGGTCAAGTTAAATGGGGTTTCTTCAATAGTGGTTTCTAAATTATTGATTACACTTAATCCTTTATTACTGCCAGCTAATATGTTATCGTCAGCATCAATATATAAAGCATTTTTATTAGTAATATTATCTGCAAGTCCATTTTTGTTGGTTAAATGGACAATATCTATAAATCTTTTTTCTGAATTATTATACTTGGCTTTACAAATGCCATTAGTGGTCGTAATCCATAGAGAACCCTTGGAGTCTTCGCTAATACCAAGTATATAATCAGACGGCAATCCATGTTGTCTTCCAAACTGTAAAAACGTATCAGATGTTTTATTGTATAAATTTAAACCTGCTTGTGTAGCTATCCATAGACGATCTTTGCTATCATTAAATATTTTTTTGATAGTATTATTACTTAATTGATCTGATTTACCAAATTCACTTTCGTAATTTTTAAAGACACCTAGTCCTTCTTTTGAAACCAACTTACTTAAACCAGAAAAAGTACCAATCCATAATTGACCATCTTTATCTTCTTCTATATCCATCGTAAAAGAGTTCACTAAGGCATCATCTCTATTTTTACTAGAGTTATAGGTTGTGATTTTTGAGTTTTTGAGAGTGTTGTTTTCGAATTTAATGTTTACTAAACGTGTATAATTACCTACCCAATATGATAACTTATTTTCTTCATGAATATCAAAAGACCAATTATGTGGTAGACCATTCTTTGTTGTATAATGAATGAATTTGCCAGGTTCATAATCAGAATTCAATTGAGTTATAAACAGACCACCTTCAGTTCCAATCCATAATCGATTTTGGCTATCTATAAAGAGTGCATGAGATTTTATAAAGTTTTCGTTTTTGATATGGATATAATCTTTTGGACAAAGACCCTCTAAAATATCAGATTTGTTGAAGCGATAAAGATCTTTTGTAGTA
Organism: Winogradskyella sp.; assembly: GCF_016744625.1. GTDB lineage: Bacteria > Bacteroidota > Bacteroidia > Flavobacteriales > Flavobacteriaceae > Winogradskyella. Next base: position 8,820 of record NZ_JADGDZ010000080.1, on the reverse strand, counting down.
GTTACCCAAATATGGTTATTTTCGTCTTCAGTTATAGCAGTTACGTTGAATGTTTCTTCAAAACAATTTTTAATATGTTTTGGTGGAAAAATAACAATATTACTTTTGTTGCTTGTTAATTTGTATAAGCCATTGGCATTACTTAACCAGATGTTTTTTTGAGAATCTTCATAGACAGATCTAACATGCCCTGACATACCTAATAAACCATTTGTACTAATAACGTTTTGTTCTATTAGTTGATTATTAGTGTATTTGTATTTTTTAAAACGATTTTTCCATGTTGCTGTCCAAATATTTTGTTCGCTATCTATTATGGAATTATAAATAAATTCTTCTCCTATAGCTTTTCCATTTGCATCACGAAATTTACTAACTATAAGTATAGAATCATTCTCTAAAGTACCTTTAAGTAGTCCAGAACCAGAATCTATAAGGAATACGGTTTCATTATATTGTATGTATTTAAAAGGATTAATATTTTTCTTTTTATCTAAGTCATCTTCTAAATTAAATGATAGCTCCTTAAATTCATAAGTGTCTTTTTTTGCCACTAATGGAGGTTTCCAACTTCTGCATACCCAAATATTACCATTTTTGTCTTCTGTAATGCCCCAAATAACAGGTCCATAGTTAGGGCTTTTTCGTAACTCAGGAAAATCCCGAATTTCCCCAGTAATCTTATCAATAATATAAAAACCATCATAAGTACTAACCCAAATGTTTTGATTGCTATCTTCAAAAAGATCTATAATATGTGATGCGTCTTTATGAAGATTCTTAGGAGGAGTTACATAACTTATAGTATCATTTTCTAAAACATGTAACCCTTTAGGTGTTGCAATCCAAATTTTCCCATTTTTAGCCGCTAGAACTGTATTTATCTTATTGTCTCGTAAACCTGTTGTATCATTTAGTATAGCATAAAATGCTTTAAATTGCTGTCCATCAAATTTGTAAAACCCATTATTACCTGCGACCCATAAAAAACCTTTTGAATCTTGAACTATATCTATAATCGCTCTTGAAGGTAAACCATTGTCATCTGCATATCTTGTGATATCATAAAGTTGAGCTGAAGCAAGTTTAAAGAGTGAAATTGAAATAACTACAGTAAGAAAAATTATGCGATTTTTCATTCCGTTACGTTTAGAATTTTATCTTGTGGAGAGATGAATTCCTTCTAAAAATAACCAATTGGTGGTTAATTTAGAAACTTTATTTAAATAAATTGATTTCTTTTTTGTTAATTTAGACCTATGAGTAGTATTACATTTGAAGACTTTACAAAGGTAGATTTGCGTATTGGAACGATATTAGAAGTTAACGATTTTCCTAATGCTCGTAAACCTGCATATCAACTCATTATTGATTTTGGAGACTTAGGGAAAAGAAAATCTTCTGCTCAAATTACAACACAGTACACCAAAGAAGATTTGTTAAATCGCCAAATTGTTGCTGTAGTTAACTTTCCTAAGAAGCAGATTGCTGATTTTATGAGTGAGTGTTTGGTAATGGGAGCTGTAAAAGAAGACGACGTGTTTCTTTTGCATCCCGAAACTAAGGTTAAGAATGGAGTGCAAGTATCTTAATTGAACTGTCATTGCGAAGCCTTTTTTGGCTGTGGCAATCTCATATATAAGAACTAAAAACAAACACATTATCACGTCCTTTATTCTCACAACGATGAAATCATTATTCTTACCATCAACTACATCTCATCTCTAAAGAAAATAGCATTCATCAATAATTTATTAGTGCCATACCAAAAGGCTCTGAAATTTGTGTTATCCGTAAATGCTACAATAGTTCCTCGACCAATACTTGCAATTTTTAAAGGTACTGTACTACTTATGCTATCTAAATTTTCTTCAGAAATATAACCACTTAATAAAGGATTTTTACTGTATTGAATTGGGTTGTTATAACTGTTCTTATCCGCTTTAACATATAAGGTTGAATTTCTAAACATTGCAAGCTTATCATTTTTGTAACCAAAATTGATAGGATGTGAACGGTCTAATTTGGTTTCAAAAATAGCGCCACCAATAACTTGCGATCCTCTAAAGTCTCCGCGTTCTTCAAAGCTTATATTTTTAGCAATAAGTTTCTTTTTCTTAATATCAATTTTCATTAATTCTTTAGAGTTTAACCAACGCAATGTGTTTTTGTACGCAACTAAAGTACCACCATCTTGAATCCAAATTTTTAACTTTTTTGTATTACTTTCATTAAGTCCAGAAGAAGAGTTCACCATAATAATGGTATTGTAACGGCTTATGTCTGCTCTGCTAAAACGTTTGGTATCGAGTTTTGTAGCTATGATATCATAACGAGTGTCTAATAAATGCCATATTTCACCTGCATCATAAGGGTTCATTCCGTCACCTACTAAAAGTGCGATTTTTGGTAATTCTATATTTCTAAATTTAGAACTACCAAGGTCAATACCATCATTTAAGCCAGTTGAAATGGCATCGATTTTAATATAACTCTCTTGGGCAAGATTGTTTAAAAAAGTATAAATTTCTGTAGTCGTCATATCCTGATTTCTCGCAGGAATTAGTATCGTACCATAATCATAAGATTTACCATTTGCTTTAAATGATTTCATACTCACTTTAGCTCTCAGACCTTTCTTTAAAACCTGATTTAAAAGTTTTGGTGAATAATATTCATTCCATTCAAATAGATAAGCATATTCACTTTTAGAATTAACACCACCTTTTAAATGTTGTAAATCTTTAATACTTGCTCCAGTATTTTTGGTAGTCGTTTCAGTATAATCTAAGTTAAAAGCTAAAGGGAAGGTCCATGCAGATATGTCATAAAACAAACTATCTTGAAAAGTGGTTCGTTTTTCGAACATGGCATTAATCAATCTAGTATTCTTCTGGTTTTTAGGAACAATGTAACTATAACCTTTCTTGTAGTTTTTCCCGTCTTCAGAAAAATCAGATTTAATATCGTGGAATTTAATATTATGACGATTTAAAATTTCTGCTAAATGATAGGTTTTTGCGGCATCTTTTTCATCACCAAATACAATGGCTTTATTGCCTTCTTTTGAGGCTTCATTTCGAGCATTTTTAAAGAAATTATGTTGATAGGTTAAAATCTCTTTTCGCATAGCATTAGCAGCTTCAAGTGTTGACAAAGCTGCCGTAGATTGATTTTTTATGCTAAAAGGAAACGTTAATATACCATTGTCACTTTCTTGAATATGTCCACGAGAACTAGCTTGTTCAAACAAAATGCCAATACCTCCATTAATATCTGGGAAGGTAGAACCTTTTCCATAATAGAAATCATCAAAATTTTCTTCTGAATAATATAAAGATCCTATTTTATCAAAAGCTTTAGCATGGTAATTGGCAATACCTTTAGTTAATTCTTGATTCAATTTTGGTGTTAAAGGATGAGTACGAGAGGGAATACCTGGCTGAAAAAAGAAACTATTATTGGTTCCCATTTCATGATGATCGGTTAAGATATTTGGCATCCAGTTATGGAAGGTTTTTATTCGTGCGCGAGATTCTGGCAATTGAACCGGTAACCAATCTCTATTCATATCAAACCAATAATGATTGGTACGTCCACCAGGCCAAACCTCACTATATTCTCTATCGTTGGGATCTGGATTAAGATTAATGTTTCTATTTGTATTTGCCCAATACGCAAAACGTTGCAAACCATCTGGATTGAATGAAGGGTCAAAAAGAATAATCGTATTATTTAAAAGGTTATCAATTTTAGAACCTTCTGCAGCAGCTAAATAATAGGCTACTAACAAGGATGCATTTGAGCCGCTTGGCTCATTACCGTGTATTGAAAACCCTTGGTAAACCACTATAGGTCTACTTTCTGTATTCGCAGTATCAGTCTCTATAGCTTCAATATGTGCTGTTTGAATAGCGTCTATGTCTTGATGATTTTTAGGAGACGTAATCTTTAATAAGAGTAATGGTCTATCTTCAAAAGTTTTGCCTCTATCTTCAATTGTGATACGATTAGATGCATTGGCCAAGGCATACATGTATTGTACTAGTTTATCGTGTGTAATATGCCATTCTCCAACCTCATGCCCTATAACACTCTGAGGAGTTGGAATATTTGAATTGTAAACAACATCTTGAGGTAAATAATAAGATAAATCGGTTTGAGATTGAGAAAATAGAGTAGTGGTTGCTAAAAATAATAATAAAGCAATACGTTGCATAAGTTTAGTGGTTGGTTAAAGTCTAAAAATAAAAAAACCGTTACGAAGCGTAACGGTTTTTGTTATAATTTAACACTAGTTGGTTTAAATATCATCAAAACTGATATCTGTAAAATTATCTGTGCTTGGTTCTGTGTCTTCTGGTGTTTTTGCTTCTTGAGCTACAAAATTATCTTCGCGTTTATAATCTTTTTGATGACGATCGCTAATCACTTCTTCACCTTTTTCGTTAATGATGTAATCCGTCATTTCTGCTAAAATCTCTCTAAATTCAGTAAAGTCCTCTTTGTAAAGGTAGATTTTGTGTTTTTTATAATGAAAAGAACCATCATCGTTGGTAAATTTTTTACTTTCTGTAATAGTTAAATAATAATCACCAGCCTTTGTAGCTCTAACGTCAAAGAAATAAGTTCTTCTTCCAGCACGTAGCACTTTAGAATATATTTCTTCTTTGTCCATCATTTCATAATCACTCATAACTCAATTTATTTTTTAATTTCAATCCAAAAATCTAAAAAAAAAGAATAGTAACCAACTAATTATTACAATTCTTTTTCAGAGAGTTGTTTGGTGTATAACTCCTTGTAGTAACCATCAGTATTGATGAGGTTTTGATGATTTCCGGTCTGAATTATTTTACCATCCTCTAAGACAATAATATGATCAGCATTTTTTGCCGATGACACACGATGACTTACAATAATGGTGGTTTTACCTTTGGTTAGTTTAACTAGATTTTTAAGAATCTTCTCTTCTGTTTCAGTATCTACAGCAGATAAACAATCATCGAATAAGAGAATATCTGGTTTTTTAATTATTGCTCTAGCAATTGATACACGTTGTTTTTGTCCACCGGAAAGCGTTATGCCACGTTCACCTAAAACGGTATCATAACCCTTGTTAAACCCAATAATATTCTTGTGAACTCTTGCATTTTTAGCTGCTTCAAAAACCTCTTCATCACTGGCATCTTCTTTACCAAACTTAATGTTGTTTCTTATGGTGTCTGAAAACAAGAAGGCATCTTGAGGAACATAACCAATGCTTTTTCTTAAGCTATTGATATGTAAGTCTGAAATTATAGTATCGTCAACCAATACATGACCATTATCAATATCATAAAGGCGACCAATTAAATCTAAAATAGTTGATTTTCCTGAACCTGTTTTACCTAATATAGCTAGAGTTTCTCCTGATTTTAAAGTGAAACTAACATCTTTTAAGGCTTCAATATTAGTGTCTGGATATACAAAAGACACGTTTTTAAACTCTATATCACCTTTGATTGGTGTCAATTTTTTAGCAGAATTTTGAATATCTGGTTCAGTCTTTAAAAATTCATTAATTCGTTCTTGAGATGCTTCGGCTTGTTGTACTAAAGAAGTTACCCAACCTACAGTTGCTACAGGCCAAGTCAGCATATTAACATAAATAATAAATTCGGCAATGGTTCCGATTTTTTCAATTTCACCACTCATGTATTGCAAACCTCCTATGTAAATTACAATGAGATTACTAATTCCAATAAGTAAAATCATTAAAGGAAAGAATAGTGCTTGCACTTTAGTAAGGTTAATCTGTTTTTGTCTATTTTCATTAGAAAGACCTTCAAACTCTGAATTAGTTCTTGGCTCAATTCCGTAAGACTTTATAACAGAAATACCACTAAATGTTTCTTGTGAGTAAGTAGAAAGCGTCGATAAAGACTGTTGTACAATAGTGCTACGTTTGTTTATTAATCTACTTAGTTTATAAATAGCAACAGAAAGAATAGGTAAAGGGAGTAAGGTATATAAGGTTAATTTTGGAGCTGTACCAACCATATATATTATAGCCACAGTGAATAAAGTTATAGTATTCATAGTGTACATTAAAGCGGGTCCAACATACATTCTAACTTTGCCAACATCCTCACTAATACGATTCATTAAATCTCCAGTTCTATTAGATTTGTAAAAATTGAGAGATAGAACTTGATAATGTTGGTAGATTTCGTTTTTTAGATCATATTCAATATAACGAGACACATTAATTATGGTTTGTCTCATTAAAAAGGTAAAGAGACCAGCAACTACAGCAGCTCCTACTAAATAAAGAATATTAATCATTAGTTCACTTCTAAAAACTTCTTCAGTGATTTTTCCATCCAATCGATCAGAAACTACATTGATAGAAGCACCTACAAGTCTAGGTGTAAATAACATAAATATCTTTGCAATTATGGTAATGATAATACCTATGATTAAGCGGTATCTGTATTTAAAAAAGTACTTATTTAGGTGTTTTAATGCTTTCATGTTGTATTTGGTAGGTCAAAAGTATTACGATAATCGTATTTTATAGTTAATATTTTGCTAATCCTCCATTAATAATTTATTTTTGCTAGCTGTTTTTAGAGATTCTTCAAACAGCCTAAATCTTAACTTACATGACTTCAGAAATAATAACTTCAAAGGACTTAAAAAAAATGGATCCTGTTTTTGGTCAACATTCCTTTGATAATCATGAGCAAATTGTTTTTTGCAACGACAAAGATACTGGTTTAAAAGCTATAATTGGTATTCATAATACGGTTTTAGGGCCAGCACTTGGTGGTACAAGAATGTGGCAATATAATAACGAGTGGGAAGCACTAAATGATGTATTGCGCTTATCTCGTGGTATGACCTTTAAATCTGCTATAACAGGATTAAATCTTGGTGGAGGTAAAGCTGTAATTATTGGTGATTCTAAAACTCAGAAAACACCAGAATTAATGAAACGTTTTGGTGAGTTTGTACATTCTTTAGGCGGACGTTATATTACCGCTGAAGATGTTGGTATGACTACTGGTGATATGGATACAGTAAGAGAGGTTACACCTTTTGTTACTGGAATTTCAGAAAGTAAAGGTGGTGCAGGTAATCCTTCTCCAATTACTGCTTATGGCGTTTTTATGGGAATGAAGGCTGCTGCTAAATTTCAGTTTGGTTCAGATATTTTAGAAGATAAAAAGGTATTTGTGCAAGGTATTGGGAATGTAGGTGAAGCTTTAGTTGAACATTTAGTTGATGAAGGTGCTAATGTTACTATTGATGATATTAGTAAAGACCGATTAGAACAAGTACGTACTAAATATGGTGTAAACATTTATAGCGGAAATGATATATATAGTGAGGCTATGGATATTTATGCTCCATGTGCTTTAGGTGCAACAGTAAACGATGATACCATTTATAAATTACAAGCAAAGGTGGTAGCTGGTGCCGCGAATAATCAATTGGCTGACGAAAATAAACATGGTAGAATATTACAAGAACGTGGTATTGTTTATGCACCAGATTTTTTAATTAATGCTGGCGGAATCATTAATGTTTATGCAGAGTTAGAAAACTATGATAGACAAGAAATAATACGTAAAACAGAGAATATATATAATACAACTCTTGAAATTTTAGATAATGCCAAAGCAAATAATTTAACGACACATACTGCGGCATTTAATATAGCTAAAGACCGTATTGATACTCGTAAAAGAGAAAATTCTAAATAGATTAAAATTCATTAGGTATAATTTTTATTTCAGAATTAAATAATAGTATTTTTGCAAGGTGAGTTTTTAACTCACCTTTTTTATAACCAAACTAAAGTAGTTCTTATACATGCTAAACCGAAGACACATCAGAATAAAAGTAATGCAATCCATGTATGCTTTTAAAGGGACAGAGAGTGATGATCTTACTAAAGACGAAAAGTTTTTAATCCACAGTTTAGATAGTATGTATGATTTGTATTTATCTACTTTAGCTTTACTCATTGAACTTTATAAGAAGAGTAAAGATCACAACGAAAAACTTCAGAAGAAATTATTAGGAACAGATTCTGATAAGAATCCGAATACTAAGTTTCAAGATAATCAGGTTTTACATCTTATAAGTAATAATAAAATGCTGCAAGAGCATATTACAAAACGTAAGTTGAACTTTTGGGATTTAGATTTCGAATATGTAGATATTCTTTTTAAAGCTATTCTTAAAAGTGAATTGTACGAGAATTATACGAATGATACTGATGTATCTTTCAAAAAAGACAAGCAATTTGTTTTAGATATTTATACCCAAATCATTGCGCCAAATGATAAGTTGTATGACTATTTTGAAGATAAAAAACTAACTTGGGTAGATGATCTTCCGGTTGTAAATACTGCAATATTAAAGGTCTTAAGAAAGTTAAAACTAACTTCTCCCGAAACACTTCTATTGCCTAATTTATATAAGGACGAAGATGATAAGGAGTTTGCGAAAGATTTATTTAAGAAAACACTACTTAATAGTTCTAAGTTTTCTGAAGAGATTTCAGCTAAGACTACAAATTGGGATTCTGAACGTTTAGCGAGTTTAGATGGTGTACTATTGAAAATGGCTCTTTGTGAGTTTCAGAAGTTTCCATCGATTCCTCATAAAGTAACCATAAACGAATACCTAGAGGTTGCCAAAGAGTATTCTACACCAAAAAGTAGTTTATTTATTAATGGTATTTTAGATAAAATTGTTAAGGAATATCAGACTAATAACTTGCATCCAAAATCTGGTAGAGGCTTAATGTAAAGGATTATTCTATTG
>NZ_JADGDZ010000079.1 GCF_016744625.1 Winogradskyella sp. | reverse complement strand
CAATTGGACTTTGCTAAATTCTTTATTTAACAAATCCTTTTTTCTTATACCAAAATAAAAAATTCCATCACCAAAACTGTCTACAAAACTTAACTCTGATAAATCAACTTGAAGTAATAACACAAATTCTTTTTCTACTTCTTTTAATCTATTTAATTCATCTTCTGAAAGCTGATAATTTAAATCTAAGGATTTTAAAGCCCAATGAAATGTGACAGTACCTTGCAAAGCTTGTGGATTACCGAATAATTGACTTCCTTCACAACCTAACGAGATTTTGTTATAATCATTAATAAATTCCTGTATTTCCTCTATTTCTTCATCTAAATCAATCCCCTCTTGTTCTAGCTCAACCATTTCATAGCTTTGATATGAAGGAAAATTATAATGAGTAAAAAAATTAATATACAGTTCTTCAATTTTCTTTGCGTAATTTGTTTGTTCTTCTAAAGAATCTTTGTTTACAGAAAGGCAAAAAACCTTATAATCTTCTTTTTTTATAGGATAACCTAAATCTTTATTTACATAAAAATAAAGTATACTATCGCTTGGCAAATAGTTATATTCGTCATATAGTCGATATTCTTCCACAGATATTTGACAGAGAAAAATCAAAGATTCATCAACATAATCACACATATCAAAATTTGGAGGAAAAAAAGGGTTCCCACCAAGTTTTGATATTTTTTTTTGCTGACTATGTCTAATCCCTATTGCCGGCTTTATTATATTCGATAATAATGAATAATCATTTACATATTCACTTATCATCAATTTGTCTATAATCTCTTTTAATGACTTATTTGAAGTATTCATAATATATACACTATAAGCTTAAAAAACTAAATCGTTTAAATGAGTATTAGGATTATTTACAATTGCATTTCGAATTGTATCTATAATATTAGTTACTGCATCATAGGCTTCATTAGGTGTTAGATTAGATGGTAACGCATCAAATAATGCTTGAACTCTATCATTATAGAAGTTATGATTAGGCTGATTTCTCCATGCAGCAACAGCAATCCCATTTAGAGCTTCATTCATATGAAAGGCATTACCCGATTTAGCAGCTTGTTGAATTATTTCGCTTGATCTTTTTGCCCATGGTATAATATGATGTGCTTGTAATGCATTACCAACTGCGAGCCCTAAAATTTTTCTCAATTGACCTCTACTCCCAAATTCAATTCCATTAGCCGTAACCTTCCATGCTAATTTAACTTTTGTATTAATATCATTGGCTACATTAATTACTTTTAATCCATATTTTGTAGCTGTACTTCCAATCCCTACAAAAGGTATTGTTGCGGCAAAGCTTAAAGTTGCATTTAAACTATCGCCCTCAATAGTATATAATACACCATTTACAAGATCTGCTGCTTCCCCAACAATTGGAATTAAACCAAAAACGTCTAAGCTTATATGAATAATATCTTTTGTGGCTTCCCATAAACATTTTACTCTAGACCATTCAGGATTGAGCTGCCTTAGCTTTTTGTAGTTTATATAAACCTTTATAGTTAAAAGATTGGGCGGAAAATCAGGTGGTAAGGTTGATAAATCTAGGTCAATATATTGAAATAAAGAACTTGCAAATTCATCAGTAAATAGTTGATTGTCACTATTCTCAAGAAGTAACGTAAGATTAATTAAATCACTTGTATCATTTTGATTTTCATTGTTTATGGCTAAATCAATAATTTCTGTAATAAGGCTAGTTGTTTCCTCATTACAACCATTTGTACTTATAAAATTAGCAATAGACGTTTTTATATCATCAGGCATTGCTAAGGTTGTGTTTAAGAGTAATACATCATAATAAGGGCTATTATTGTATCCTAAACAATCATTGAGCATGGTATTAATATCTAAACTCCCAAAATCTTTTGTTACAATACCATCTAAAGGTAAATCATTACTAGAATCACCATTATTTCCACTCGTACCTCCTGATGATTCATCAGGGTTATCATCTATAGGATCACTTGTTCCACCTCCACTAGAATCAGTAGAGCATAACTCATAAGTGACTACTGTAATAAGTTCGAAACCTCCAGTGCAAGAACAGTTATTACCTAGCCTATGCTGAGGTTCACACTCACAAACCCAAACTTCTTCAGAAAAATGACAAAAAACACTGTCTCCATTAGTAGTTACTTCTAAGCCAGTATCTGGGTCAATAATTTTACTTTTACCGTCATAATCATAAGTAAGATAAAACTCTTCTATATCCTGACCTTTTAAAGCCAAAATATAATTAGTGTTTTTAGAAATATCTTGTGTTTCTGTTTTAAAAGTATAAGTAATGGTTCCTTCTTTTTCTGCAACCAGTACTTCTGTGGAATCTATACTAATAACGTATTTTTCTGATTCTGTAGTGTATAGAGATTGAACGAGAGTAAATTGTTCATTAGAGATTAAACTACTAATATCTGTTTCTCCCAAATCCTTATTTTCAGCTCTATTTTTAAAGTCATTAAAATCTATTGTAGAAAATAGTCCTTTTTGACTCGGTAGCTCTTGGTCAATAGTTTCAACTACGTCTTTCTGACAACCATAAAGTAGAAGTGATATTCCAAAGAATAATATTACAATTTTGAGATAATTTTTTAATTGTTTTTTCTTCATAATACGAACTCGTTTTTAAAATGAATAGATAATTTCTATTAGATTACTATTCTGCAAGTTATAATAGATCTAAAATGAAACAATACGTAGAGTTACGTATTTTTAAAACAATCTTTTACTTAAAACTAGTAGATTATCAGTGATTTTGTACTTTTAATCGATTTTTTAAATTTCTCTGTAATATTTTAAACTCTAAAAAAACGCAATAAAAGCTGTGTTTTATTGCGTTTTTGATATTTAGTTCTTCTTAATATTCTCTATAAATTGGTCAAACAAATAGACCGAATCATTTGGTCCAGGACTTGCTTCTGGATGATATTGTACAGAAAAACAGTTTTTATCTTTAAGTTTTATTCCAGCAACAGTATTATCATTTAAATGCACATGTGTAATTTCTACATTAGCATTAGCTTCAGTTTCTTCTCTACTTATAGCAAAACCATGATTTTGAGACGTGATTTCACCTTTACCTGTAATTAAGTTTTTTACAGGATGATTAATCCCTCTATGGCCATTATGCATTTTGTATGTAGAAATGCCGTTAGCTAAAGCAATAACTTGGTGTCCTAAACAGATTCCAAACAAAGGCTTATTCTTCGCAATAATTTCTTTTGCTACAGCTTGTGCTTCTACTAAAGGTTCTGGATCACCAGGACCATTAGATAAGAAATATCCATCTGGATTAAATGTCTCTAAATCTTGAAATTTAGAATTATATGGAAATACTTTAATGTAAGCATCACGTTTAGCAAGGTTTCTAAGAATGTTCTTTTTAATTCCGATATCCAATGCTGCTATTTTATGTGTTGCATTTTCATCTCCATAATAGTAAGGTTCTTTAGTCGATACTTGAGAAGCTAATTCTAAACCTTCCATAGAAGGAATTTCGGCTAACTGTTTTTTAAGATCTTCTATATTATCTACTTCTGTAGAAATGACAGCATTCATTGCTCCATTATCTCTAATGTAGCTTACCAATGCTCTAGTATCTACATCTGCAATAGCCAAAGTATTATGCTTTTCAAAGAACTCTTCTAAAGACGCATCTGCAGCAGGTCTTGAATATTCGAAACTGAAATTTTTACAAATTAATCCTGCAATTTTAACATCATCAGATTCTACTTCATCTTCTTTAGTTCCGTAATTTCCAATATGTGCATTGGTGGTTACCATTAACTGACCATAATACGAAGGATCTGTAAAAATTTCCTGATAACCTGTTGTACCTGTATTAAAACATACTTCGCCAAAAGCAGAACCTTCTTTCCCAATAGATTTTCCATGGAAAATCGTTCCATCAGCTAATAGAATAAGAGCTTTTTTTCTTTGTTTGTATTTCATGTGTTGTGTTTAAAAGAATTCCTGCTATTACAGAAACAAAGTTTTACAAAATTCCAAAAAAAAAGGATAAACTGAAACAGTTTATCCTTGATATTTATGAATGCTTATTAACATTTATTCTTCTTCGTTTGAAGCTTGAGCCTCCACTGGTGGAGTTGTAGTAGCTTTCTTGCCACCTCTTCTACTTCTACGTGTTGTTTTCTTCTCAGCTTTTCCAGCATTGTAGATTTCGTTGTAATCAACTAATTCTATCATTGCCATATCAGCGTTATCACCTAATCTGTTTCCTAATTTGATGATACGAGTATATCCTCCTGGACGATCTCCAATCTTAGGTGCTACATCTCTAAACAATTCTGCAACAACATCTTTTTGTCTTAGCTTAGCCATAACAATACGTCTGTTGTGTGTAGTATCTGTCTTTGATTTTGTAATCATTGGTTCTACAAACTGCTTTAAAGCTTTAGCTTTAGCTACAGTTGTGTTAATACGTTTGTGCTCTATTAAAGAACAAGCCATATTAGCTAACATAGCTTTTCTATGCGCTGTTTGTCTTCCTAAGTGATTGAATTTTTTTCCGTGTCTCATGACATTTGTTTTACCATCTTGCTACCAAACTCGTAAATCGAGGAGCAAAATATGATTAATTAATCTTTATCTAATTTATATTTACTTAAATCCATTCCGAAGTTAAGACCTTTTACATTCACTAGTTCTTCTAGCTCAGTTAAAGACTTCTTACCGAAGTTTCTGAATTTCATTAAATCATTTTTATTGAATGATACTAAGTCACCTAAAGTATCAACCTCTGCAGCTTTTAAACAGTTAAGTGCACGTACAGAAAGATCCATATCAACTAATTTAGTTTTCAATAGTTGTCTCATGTGAAGTGATTCTTCATCATAAGTTTCAGTCTGTGCAATTTCATCAGCTTCAAGAGTGATACGCTCATCAGAGAATAACATGAAGTGGTGAATTAATATTTTAGCAGCTTCAGTTAAAGCATCTTTAGGGTTAATTGATCCATCAGTTCTAATTTCGAAAACTAATTTTTCATAATCCGTTTTTTGCTCAACACGAAAGTTCTCAATACTGTATTTTACATTCTTTATTGGAGTGTAAATAGAGTCTGTAAAGATTGTTCCGATTGGTGCAGAAGCTTTTTTATTTTCTTCAGCAGGAACATAACCTCTACCCTTTTCGATAGTCAATTCCATATTGATGTTTACTTTTGGATCTAAGTTACAGATTACTAAATCTGTATTTAATACTTGGAAACCAGAAATAAACTTCTGAAAATCACCAGCTGTAATTTGATCTTGTCCAGAAATAGAAATAGTAACAGTTTCGTTATCTATTTCATCAATTTGACGCTTAAAGTTAACTTGCTTTAAGTTCAAAATCATTTCTGTAACATCTTCAACTACTCCAGAAATTGTAGAAAATTCGTGATCTACACCTTCTATTCTAACTGATGTGATTGCAAAACCTTCTAAAGAAGATAGTAATACTCTTCGTAAAGCATTACCAACTGTTAATCCGTATCCTGGTTCTAAAGGTCTGAATTCAAACTTACCTTCAAAGTCAGTTGAATCAATCATGATTACCTTGTCAGGCTTCTGAAAATTTAATATTGCCATATTGTTCTTCGTTTTAATTGTTATTTAGTTGTGCGATTTATAAGTGAAGAATACTAATAAATCCTTTGGCTAAATACCAATGTGATTAATTTATTATTTAGAGTAAAGTTCAACGATAAATTGTTCGTTGATTTGTTCTGGAATTTGAATTCTTGCAGGAACAGAAACATAAGTTCCATTCATTGTATCGTTATTCCAAGTAATCCATTCATAAACATTACTAGAATTAGATAATGAATTTTGAATAGCTTCTAATGATTTAGATTTTTCTCTAACACCTACTACATCACCAGCTTTTAATTGGTAAGAAGGCACATTTACCTTTTGACCATTTACTGTAATGTGTCTGTGAGAGACTAATTGCCTAGCACCACTTCTTGTTGGGGAAACTCCCATTCTGAAAACCACGTTATCTAAACGAGATTCACATAATTGAAGTAATACTTCACCAGTAATACCTTGAGCAGCAGTTGCCTTTTTAAACATGTTTCTGAATTGCTTTTCTAATACACCATAAGTGTATTTAGCTTTTTGCTTCTCCATTAATTGGATAGCATATTCAGATTTTTTTCCACGTCTTTTAGCGTTACCATGTTGACCAGGTGGGTAATTTCTTTTTTCGAAGGCTTTATCATCTCCGAATATAGCTTGTCCGAATTTACGAGCTATTTTTGTTTTAGGACCAGTATATCTTGCCATTTTAAATTTGTTTTGAGAGTGACTATAAAATTAAGGTCTTAATCTTATCCTTCTATAATCGTTAGCCTCTCGATTGATACTTGTTTATTATTTTTCAGTTTGCAAATTTATGCAAAATAAACTAATATCAATACTTTAATGTAATGATATTAGTTTACTAAATATTAGTTAGAATATTCTAGCTAAGTATGAACTAGAATCTGAAACTAGTTCAGATTAAACTCTACGTCTTTTTGGTGGGCGACAACCATTATGTGGTAATGGAGTAACATCAATAATTTCTGCTACTTCGATTCCAGCATTATGTATAGATCTGATAGCAGATTCTCTACCATTACCAGGACCTTTTACGTATGCTTTCACTTTCTTTAATCCAGCTTCTTTAGCAACACCTGCAGCATCTTCTGCAGCTAATTGCGCAGCATAAGGAGTGTTCTTTTTAGAACCTCTAAATCCCATTTTTCCTGCTGATGACCAAGAAATAACGTCACCTTTTTTATTTGTTAAAGAAATGATGATGTTGTTAAAAGATGCTGTGATATGAGCCTCTCCAATTGCATCAACAATTACTTTACGTTTTTTAGTACTTGACTTTGCCATAATTATTTTTAGTTTTTAGTAATAGTTAATAGTCGCTAGAATCCTAAACCGTTAAATTTCAAACAGATTCTTTCCAACGTCTAAAGACTAAAGACTATTTATTATTTAGTTACTTTTTTCTTGTTAGCAACCGTTTTTCTTCTACCTTTTCTTGTACGAGAGTTGTTCTTAGTACGTTGTCCTCTTAATGGAAGACCAGTTCTATGACGAATACCTCTGTAACATCCAATATCCATTAAACGCTTAATGTTTAATTGAATCTCAGAACGTAATTCACCTTCGATTTTAAATGTTCCAACAGCGTCACGGATTGCTCCTATTTCGTCGTCAGTCCAATCTTGTACTTTAGTGCTTTCGTCAACTTTAGCAGTAGCTAAAATTTCTTGTGCTCTACTTCTACCTACTCCGTAGATATAAGTTAAAGAGATCACTCCTCTTTTTTGTTTTGGTATGTCTACACCTGCAATTCTTGCCATAATTACCCTTGTCTTTGTTTGAATCTAGGATTCTTTTTGTTAATAACGTAAAGTCTCCCTTTTCTACGCACTAGTTTACAGTCTGCGCTTCTTTTCTTTACTGATGCTCTTACTTTCATCGTATTAGTATCTATAAGTTATACGAGCCTTCGTTAAATCGTAAGGACTCATTTCTAATTTTACTTTATCTCCTGGTAATAATTTAATGTAATGCATACGCATTTTACCAGAGATGTGTGCAGTCACAATATGACCATTTTCTAATTCAACACGGAACATAGCATTAGATAATGCTTCTATAATTGTACCGTCTTGTTCTATTGCTGCTTGTTTTGCCATAGTATTATATTATTGCGAAACCGCTTTTCTATTTTTACCTGTTTTCATCAAGCCATCATAATGCTTATTTAATAAATAAGAATTAATCTGTTGCATTGTATCAATAGCAACACCTACCATAATTAATAGAGATGTACCACCGAAGAATAATGCCCAACCTTGTTGAACTCCCATTAACTTAACTATAA
This sequence comes from Winogradskyella sp., assembly GCF_016744625.1. Lineage (GTDB taxonomy): Bacteria > Bacteroidota > Bacteroidia > Flavobacteriales > Flavobacteriaceae > Winogradskyella. Next base: position 8,792 of record NZ_JADGDZ010000079.1, on the reverse strand, counting down.
ATGCTGGGAACACAGCAACTAATGCTAAGAAGATAGAACCTGGTAAGGTAATCTGTGACATTATTTTATCTAAATATTCAGAGGTTTCTGATCCTGGACGTATACCTGGAATAAATCCACCACTACGTTTAAGATCATCAGCCATTTTATTAGTTGGTACTGTAATTGCCGTATAGAAATACGTGAATATTATAATTAATAATGCAAAAACAAGATTATACCAAAATCCGAATATATCCGAGAAATTTGTTTGCATCCATTGCCCAGAAGCTGTGTCTTTCAAAAAAGAAGAACCTCCAATAAGGCTAGGAACAAACATAATTGCTTGTGCAAATATTATTGGCATTACCCCAGAAGCATTTAGCTTTAATGGTAAAAACTGACGTGAACCGAATACATTTTTTTCATAACCACCAGAAGCAGTTCTTCTTGCATATTGTACAGCAATCTTTCTAACAGCCATAACCAAGAATACAGAAGCTAATATGATTAAGAACCAAATTACTAATTCTATTAATATCATCATAAAACCACCATTACTACCTTCTAGACGAGAATACATATTCTGAACAAAAGATTGTGGTAATGTTGCAATAATACCAACCATAATTAATAATGAAATACCATTACCAATACCTTTATCTGTAATCTTTTCACCTAACCACATTGCGAATACACAACCGGTTACTAAAATAATTACTGAAGAAAAGTAAAAGATATTCTCATTAAATCCTGGTAATAACATCGCTCCTATTGAAGGTGATCCAGATAAAGAAGGTATCGTTGCTAAATAACCTGGTGCTTGCACTAAACAAATACCTATAGTTAACCAACGTGTAATCTGAGTAATCTTCTTTTGACCACTCGCACCTTCTTTCTGAAGTTTTTGTAAATAAGGAATCGCAATACCCATTAGCTGAACAACAATGGAAGCAGAAATGTAAGGCATAATACCTAATGCAAATACAGATGCATTAGCAAAAGCACCACCTGTAAAAGCATTTAACAATCCTAATAAACCTTCAGATGTTCCAGCTTGTAAACCACCTAGAGCATCGATATTAATACCAGGTAATACAACCTGAGCACCAAAACGATAAACCAATAACAAACCTAAGGTTAGAATAATTCTATCCTTAAGCTCTGTGATTTTCCAAACGTTTTTTAATGTTTCTATTATCTTCATCCTAATATCTTATAAAGTTACAGCTTCACCACCAGCAGCTTCAATAGCAGCTTTTGCCGTAGCAGTAAATTTATGAGCAGTTACTGTTAATTTTGTTTTTAATTCACCTCTACCTAAGATTTTTACTAGCTCGTTTTTACCAGCTAATCCCATTGATACTAGAGATTCGAAATCAACACTACCTTTAATTTTCTTCTCATCTACTAACTTCTGTAATGTATCTAAGTTTACACCTTGATACTCTACGCGGTTAATATTTGTAAATCCAAACTTAGGAACACGTCTTTGTAATGGCATTTGGCCACCTTCAAATCCTAATTTCTTAGAATATCCAGAACGTGACTTAGCTCCTTTATGTCCTCTTGTCGCAGTACCACCTTTACCAGATCCTTGACCACGTCCAATACGCTTTCCTTGATTTTTTACTGAACCTTCTGCAGGTTTTAAATTACTTAAATCCATTTTTAAGTGTATAATTTTAAGCTTCTTCTACAGAAACTAAATGTTCAACTTTCTTAACCATACCAAGGATATTTGGTGTGGCATCGTGCTCTACAACTTGTCCAATCTTTTTTAAGCCTAAAGCTAATAATGTTAGTTTTTGTCTTTTAGTACGATTGATTGCACTTTTTACTTTCTTTACTTTGATCTTTGCCATCTTGTCCTATCGATTATCCGTTAAATACTTTTTCAAGTGAAATCCCACGCTCTCTAGCTACAGACTTAGCATCTCTCAATTGTAATAAAGCATCAAAAGTTGCTTTAACTACGTTGTGAGGATTAGATGATCCTTGAGACTTAGATAATACATCATGTACACCAACTGCTTCAAGAACTGTTCTAACAGCACCACCTGCAATTACTCCTGTACCAGGTGCAGCTGGGATAATGTTAACTCTAGCTCCACCAAACTTACCTTTTTGTTCGTGTGGTAATGTTCCCTTAATGATAGGAATTCTTACTAAGTTTTTCTTAGCATCTTCTATAGCTTTAGCAATTGCTGTTGCAACATCTTTAGATTTTCCTAAACCATGTCCTACAACACCTTCTTCGTTACCTACCACAACAATAGCAGAAAAACCAAATGCTCTACCACCTTTTGTTACTTTAGTTACACGCTGTACTCCAACTAATCGATCTTTTAAATCTAATCCGCCTGGCTTTACTAATTCTGCGTTTTTATATTTTTGATACATAATGTCTTAAAATTTAAGTCCTGCTTCTCTAGCTCCTTCAGCTAATGATTTTACTCTTCCGTGATATAAATAACCACCTCTATCAAAAGAGATAGTTTCAACACCAGCTTTCATCGCTTTTTCAGCAACAGCTTTACCAACTAAGGTAGCCGTTTCTGTTTTGTTTCCTTTAGACTTTGTAATGTCTTTATCTCTTGAAGATGCAGCAGCAATAGTTTTACCAGTTACATCATCTACGACTTGAGCATAAATTTCTTTATTGCTTCTAAAAACAGCTAATCTTGGTCTTGTTTCAGTACCAGATACAACCTTACGGATTCTGCTTTTAATTCTTATTCTTCTTTCGTTCTTTGTCAATGCCATAACTTAATTATTAAGCTGATTTACCTGCTTTTCTTCTAATTTCTTCACCAACAAACTTGATACCTTTTCCTTTGTAAGGTTCTGGTCTTCTAAAACCACGAATCTTTGCAGCTACTTGGCCAACCAATTGTTTGTCAAAAGACGTTAATTTAATAATTGGATTTTTACCTTTTTCTGAAATTGTCTCTATTTTTACTTCTGGAGCGATATCCAAAACAATATTATGAGAAAATCCTACGGCTAAATCTAATTTTTGTCCTTGATTAGATGCTCTGTAACCTACACCAACCATTTCTAGTTCTTTGGTCCAACCTTTAGAAACACCTTCTATCATATTAGCAATTAATGCTCTATAAAGACCATGCTTTGCTCTTAAATCTTTCTTGTCAGAAGCACGCTCTAATGTAACAGTACCGTCTTCTAATTTTATTTTAATCCCTGAATACTCTTGAGTTAATTCACCTAATTTACCTTTAGCGGTAATTAAGTTATCTTTAATCTCAAGTGTTACACCTTCAGGAACTGTTATTGGGTTTTTACCTATTCTTGACATAATTTCCTGTTTTTAGTATACGTAACATAATACTTCACCACCAACGTTTTCTCTTTGCGCTTGTTTACCTGTCATAACCCCATGAGAAGTAGAAACAATTGAAATACCTAAACCATTTAAGATTCTTGGCATTTCGTTAGATGCAGCATATTTACGTAAACCTGGTTTACTGATTCTTTGAATTTTTTTGATGACTGACTCTTTAGTCTCTTTACTGTATTTCAAAGCGATTTTAATCGTTCCTTGTACTGATGAGTCGTCAAACTTATAACTTAAGATAAATCCTTGATCGAATAATATCTTAGTTATTTCTTTTTTTAAGTTAGATGCAGGAATCTCAACCACTCTGTGGTTAGCCATAGTTGCATTTCTAACTCGCGTTAAATAATCCGCTATTGGATCTGTATACATAGTTATTAATTTGCGGTAGCGGTTTTCGACACTATTGTCAAACCTGAAACCAATTTATAATTTTACCAACTTGCTTTTCTAACACCAGGAATTAAACCTTGGTTAGCCATTTCTCTAAACATTACACGAGAAATTCCAAATTGTCTCATATAACCTTTTGGTCTTCCAGTAAGTTTACAACGGTTGTGCATACGTACAGGAGAAGCGTTTTTTGGTAATTTCTGTAATGCTTCATAATCTCCAGCTTCTTTCAAAGCTTTACGTTTTTCAGCATATTTAGCTACCACCTTTGCACGCTTGACCTCACGAGCTTTCATTGATTCTTTAGCCATAATTAATTCTTTTTAAAAGGTAATCCTAGTTCTGTTAATAAAGACTTTGCTTCCTTATCAGTATCCGCAGAAGTCACAAATGTGATATCCATACCAGATATTTTATTGATCTTATCAATATCAATCTCTGGGAAAATAATTTGTTCTACAACACCTAAGCTATAATTTCCACGTCCATCAAAACCAGTAGATTTGATACCGTTAAAATCTCTAACTCGTGGTAAAGCTGAAGTCACTAAACGATCTAAGAACTCATACATTTGCTCTCCTCTTAAAGTTACTTTAACACCAATTGGCATCCCTTTACGTAACTTAAAAGACGCAACATCTTTCTTAGAAATAGTAGCTATCGCTTTTTGTCCAGTTATTTTTGTAACCTCTTCTAATGCGTGATCGATTAATTTCTTATCCGCAACAGCAGCACCAACACCTTTAGATATTACTATCTTTTGAAGTTTAGGTACTTGCATTACATTTTTGTAACCAAATTCTTCGGTAAGAGCAGGAACAACTTTGTCCTTGTACTCTTGTTTTAATCTTGCAACGTAAGCCATAATTAAATTACTTCATTAGATTTTTTTGAAAATCTTACTTTGTTATCGCCATCCATTCTATAACCAACTCTTGTTGCTTCTCCTTTAGAGGTTAACAACGATAAGTTAGACATATGGATTGACGCTTCTTTCTCTACAATACCACCTTGAGGGCTTTGTGCACTTGGTTTAGTATGTTTCTTAACCATGTTCACACCTTCTACGATGGCTTTGTTCTTATCTATTAATACTTTAAGCACTTTACCTTCGGAACCTTTATGGTCTCCAGCAATTACTTGTACTGTATCTCCTGATTTTATTTTAAGCTTTGTCATCTTATTTATCAATTAAAGCACTTCTGGTGCCAATGATACAATTTTCATGAATTGTTTATCACGAAGTTCTCTAGCTACAGGACCAAAAACACGAGTTCCTCTCATTTCCCCTTGAGGTCCTAAAAGCACACATGCATTATCGTCAAATCTAATATAAGACCCATCTGGACGTCTTACTTCCTTTGCTGTACGTACAACAACTGCAGTAGAAACAGCACCTTTCTTGATACTTCCATTTGGTGTAGCATCTTTAACAGATACTACAATTTTGTCTCCTACAGAAGCGTACCTTCTTTTTGTCCCACCTAATACACGGATAGTTAAAACTTCCTTTGCACCAGTATTATCAGCTACTTTTAATCTTGATTCTTGTTGTACCATAATTACTTCGCTCTTTCAATTATTTCTACCAATCTCCAACATTTAGACTTACTTAAAGGTCGTGTTTCCATGATCTTTACAGTATCTCCTTCGTTGCAGTCGTTTGTCTCATCGTGCGCGACATATTTCTTAGTCTTTAACACGAATTTTCCATACATAGGATGTTTTACTTTTTTAACTTCGGCAACAACAATAGATTTCTCCATTTTGTTACTAGTTACTATCCCTATACGTTCTTTTCTTAAGTTTCTTTTTTCCATCTTTCAGCAGAATACAATTATTGTACTTCTCTATTAGTTAATTCTGTTGCTACTCTAGCTACTGTGCGACGTGCAACTCGTAACTGTATTGGATTATCTAAAGGAGATATAGTATGAGCCATTTTCAGGTCCGTATAACTCTTTTTAGTTTCACTAAGTTTCTCTTGTAACTCAGCTGTTGAAAGCTGTTTAATTTCTGATTGCTTCATAATATCTTTCTATTAAGCTTGGTAATCTCTAGCTATGATAAACTTAGTTTTTACTGGAAGTTTCTGTGCTGCTAAACGTAATGCTTCTTGAGCTACGTCTAATGGCACTCCACTTATTTCAAATAACATGCGTCCTGGTCTAACAACAGCTGCCCAATATTCAACGGCACCTTTACCTTTACCCATACGTACTTCAAGAGGTTTCTTTGTGATCGGTTTGTCTGGAAATATTTTAATCCATAACGCTCCTTCTCTTTTCATGTAACGAGTAGCGGCAATACGCGCTGCTTCTATTTGACGTGCAGTTATAAAAGACGACTCTAATGATTTAATACCGAAGGTACCATTTGATAATAAATGACCTCTTCCAGCATTTCCTTTCATGCGGCCTTTTTGCTGCTTACGAAATTTTGTTCTTTTAGGCTGTAACATTTTTTCTTTTCTTTAAAAAATTACTTTCTGCGACGAGATTGGTTCTTGTTTCCACCACGTCCACCTTTACCTTTTTGTTTAGATAGACCAACTAATGGAGATAATTCTCTTTTTCCATATACTTCGCCTTTCATAATCCAAACTTTGATACCCAATCTACCATAAGTAGTATGCGCTTCAACTAGAGCATAATCGATATCAGCTCTAAAAGTAGATAAAGGAATACGTCCTTCTTTATAATGCTCAGAACGTGCCATTTCAGCACCATTCAAACGACCACTAATTTGAATTTTGATTCCTTCTGCGTTCATACGTATAGCTGCAGCGATAGCCATTTTAATTGCACGTCTGTAAGAAATTCTACTTTCTATTTGACGAGCGACACTTGCTGCTACTAAATGCGCATCGAGTTCAGGTCTTTTAATTTCAAAGATGTTCAATTGAACCTCTTTACCAGTAATTTTTTTAAGCTCTTCTTTTAACTTGTCTACCTCTTGGCCACCTTTTCCGATAATAATACCAGGTCTAGCAGTAGTGATAGTAACGGTTACAAGTTTAAGAGTACGCTCTATAATTACTCTACTTACACTAGCTTTAGATAAACGCGCGTGAACGTATTTTCTAATCTTATCGTCTTCGGCAAGTTTATCACCATAATCGTTTCCTCCGTACCAGTTAGATTCCCATCCTCTGATAATTCCTAAGCGATTTCCGATTGGATTTGTCTTTTGTCCCATATCTCTATCTTAGCTTTGTGTTTTGTTTATTGCATCTACAACCACTGTTACGTGATTAGATCTCTTTCTAATTCTATGTGCTCTACCTTGAGGCGCAGGACGTAATCTCTTTAACATAGATCCACCGTCTACTCTAATCTCTTTAATAAAAAGCTTAGCTTCCTCAACATCCGCATCTTCGTTTTTAGCTTGCCAGTTTGCAATTGCAGACATTACAAGTTTTTCTAAACGACGAGACGCTTCTTTAGGACTAAATCTAAGAATCTGAAGAGCTGTTTCTGCCTTTTTACCTCTTACTAAATCCGCTACTAAACGCATTTTTCTTGGTGATGTAGGACAGTTATTTAGCTTAGCAAAAGCAATCTGCTTCTTTTCAGCCTTAATAGCATCCGCCATTTGTTTTTTACGACTTCCCATGATTCTTATTTTTTACCTTTATTCTTAGCACCTGCATGACCTCTAAAAGATCTTGTTGGTGAAAATTCTCCTAATTTGTGACCTACCATATTCTCAGTAACATAAACTGGAACAAATTGACGACCGTTATGAACTGCTATAGTCTGACCAACGAAATCTGGAGAAATCATTGATGCTCTAGACCATGTTTTAATAACTGTCTTTTTGTTAGAAGCTACATTTTCTGCAACTTTCTTTTCTAATTTATAGTGGATATAAGGTCCTTTTTTTAATGAACGTGCCATACTATCTTAATTATTTCTTTCTACGTTCTACAATATATTTATTACTCGCTTTTGTCTTAGAACGTGTTCTGAAACCTTTAGCAGGAATACCGTTTCTAGATCTTGGATGACCACCTGAAGATTTACCTTCACCACCACCCATTGGGTGATCGACTGGGTTCATCACTACTGGCCTTACTCTTGGACGTCTTCCTAACCATCTGCTTCTACCTGCTTTACCAGATACAAGTAATTGATGATCCGAATTAGATACAACACCAATAGTTGCCATACATGTTACTAAAATCATTCTAGTTTCACCAGAAGGTAATTTCACTGTTGCAAATCTACCATCTCTTGCCATTAATTGAGCAAATGCACCTGCACTACGCGCCATAACGGCACCTTGACCAGGACGTAACTCAATACAAGATATGATTGTACCTAAAGGAATTTCACTAAGTGGCATTGCATTTCCAATTTCTGGAGCGATACCTGATTCACCAGACACTATCTTTTGTCCTACTTGCAAACCATTTTGAGCGATAATATAACGTTTCTCACCATCTTGGTAATTTAGTAGAGCAATAAATGCTGTTCTGTTTGGATCGTACTCAATTGTTTTAACTTCCGCTGGAACACCAGTTTTGTTACGTTTGAAATCGATAATACGATACTTCTTCTTATGACCTCCACCTAAATGGCGCATAGTCATTTTTCCTCGATTGTTTCTACCACCAGATCTCTTTTTCGGAGCAAGCAAGCTTTTCTCCGGCTTATCAGTAGTTATGGCATCGAATCCATTTACTACTCTAAATCGCTGAGCTGATGTGATTGGTTTTAATTTTCTTACTGACATTACTTAAATTACATGTTAGTGTATAAATCTATTGTCTCACCTTCCGCCAGTTGTACAATTGCTTTTTTAACAGCATTTGTTTTACCATGTTGAACACCAGTTTTTGTAAACTTGGTCTTTCTATCTGGACGGACATTTATAGTACGAACTTTTTCTACAGAAACTCCATAAGCAGCTTCAACTGCTTTTTTGATTTCTACCTTGTTCGCCTTTGTGTTCACTTGAAATGCATAAGCATTTAACAACTCACTTTGCATGGTTGCTTTTTCGGTGATTATAGGTTTTATTAAGATACTCATCTGTTCTATTTACTTAAGTTCGATTC
>NZ_JADGDZ010000078.1 GCF_016744625.1 Winogradskyella sp. | reverse complement strand
ACAGAAATTATGGTCATCGACATTTATTTCTACATCACTCATTTTAAACTGACTAGGATGTTCATAGCCTGCTGCATGTGTGATTTCAATTAATTCTTTTCTAAAAGTTTTAAAGTATTGTGCTAAGCGTTCAGATTTTAAAGGAATATCTATACCATTTTGTAACCATTTACTTTGCGTAGCTATACCTGTAGGACAGCGGTTTGTATGACAAATTTGAGCTTGGATGCATCCAATGCTCATCATAGCTTCACGAGCTACGTTAATACAATCAACTCCCATTGCAAAAGCCATAGCAGCTTTAGCAGGGAAACCTAACTTACCACTCCCAACAAATACAATGCGATCCGTTAAGTCACGCTTTTGAAATAATTTATAAATATCACTAAAGCCATAAATCCAAGGTAATGAAACGTGGTCAGCAAAACTTGGAGGAGCAGCACCTGTACCACCTTCACCACCATCTACGGTAATAAAGTCTGGTCCACGATTTTCAGTTTTCATAATGTCAGCTAGTTCTTCCCATTGCTCTAGCTTTCCTATAGCTGCTTTAATTCCAACAGGTAAACCTGTCGCCTCAGCAATGGCTTCAACAAAATTAATTAGTTCTGGCACATTAGAGAACGCTTTATGGTTTGGTGGAGATAAAACATCTTTACCAACTTCAACACCTCTAATTTCTGCTATTTGCTTTGTGATTTTTGCTCCAGGTAATACACCTCCTTTTCCAGGTTTAGCACCTTGAGATAATTTTACTTCGATAGCTCTTATAAACGGATTGTCATTAACCAGTTTTACCATCTTTTCCATTGAAAATCCGCCATCATCAGCACGTACACCAAAATAACCTGTTCCGAAATGAAATACCACATCACCACCATTACTATGATAAGGAGATAAACCACCTTCACCTGTATTGTGATATGCGCCAGCAATTTTAACGCCCTTATTTAATGACTCTACTGCTTTTGCTGATAATGACCCAAAACTCATGGCTGAAACGTTAATAATTGAAGCTGGTCTATATGGTCGCTTACGTTTATTATGAGCTCCCATAACTTTTGCGCAAGGCACAAACGTCTTATCTGCTGCGCTTGGGTGATTCTCTTCAACCTTATATGGCATCATGGCATTATTAATAAATATGTGTTGATGTGCATAAATATCTCTATCAGTACCAAAACCCTCGTAGTTGTTTTCCTTTTTTGCAGAAGCATAAATCCAACCACGTTCAATACGATTAAAAGGGAGTTCTTCTCTGTTGTTAGCAACAAAATATTGACGCATTTCTGGACCTATACTCTCTAACCAGTAACGAAGATGCCCAACAATTGGAAAATTATGACTTATAGTATGACTACTTTGGAAGAATATATCACGAATTGCAACTATTGCAAGAACAATAACAATCCATAACCACCATGAAATCGAGCCTAAAAATTCTAAAATAGAATCCATATAATTAATTGTTTAAATAATCTATAGTGAGTTGAGTAAATGCTTTTACGCCAAGCAGCATACCGCTTTCATCAATCATAAAGTCTGGAGTGTGGTGTGGAAATGAACCTTTAGATTCTTCGGATAGATTCATACCTCCTAAAAAGAAATAAATACCAGGTACTACTTCTTGAAAATAAGAAAAATCTTCACCTCCTGTGGTGGCTTTCATTGTTTTAACATTTTCAGTACCCGCTACTTTTTGAAGAGATGGTAACATTTTATCAGTCAATTCAGGATTATTAAAAGTAATGGATGTCTGGTTTCTGAATGAAATTTTGGCTTCTCCACCATAAGCTTTTGCTATAGTCTCTGTCATTTCTTTCATACGTCTCTCAATCATTGTTCGCATTGTTGGCTCTAAAGTTCTTACCGTTCCAATTAATTGTGCCGTTTCCGGAATAATATTAAATCGTGTTCCTGCGGTTATTTTTCCAACTGTAATCACTGCGGCTTCATCTGTTAACTTGGCTTCTCTACTAATAATAGTTTGCAATCCATCAATAATTTTTGCTGAAATCAAAATTGGGTCAACACCAGACCAAGGCTGTGAGCCATGTGTCTGTTTTCCTTTTACATCAATTACGAAGCGCTCTACAGAAGCCATTATCCCTCCTTTTTTATATTTTAAAGTTCCAACAGGAGTACCTGCGTTTATATGTAGACCAAAAATAGCATCTACTTTTGGATTTTCTAAAACACCTTCTTTAATCATAAGTTTTGCACCACCTTCTTCTCCTGGTGGAGGCCCTTCTTCTGCAGGTTGAAAAATAAATTTTACAGTACCTTTTATTTTGTCTTTATGTTTAGATAAGACTTCTGCAGTTGCCATTAAAATTGAAATATGAGTGTCATGACCACAAGCGTGCATTACACCAGTTTCGGTATTTAAAAACGTTGTTTTTGCTTTAGATTTAAAAGGTAAATCGTTACGTTCTGTTACAGGAAGCGCGTCAATATCTGCTCTAAGTGCTACCACTTTGCCTGGTAAATCACCTTTTAATAAACCAACAACGCCAGTTATAGCAACACCGGTTTTAACTTCTAAACCTAAAGATTTAAGATGAGCTGCAATTTTTTCTGCAGTTTTAAATTCTTGATTAGATAGTTCTGGATTTTCATGAAAATGTCGACGCCATGCTATTAATTTGTCTTCAATATTAATAATGTCTTGTTCTATAGTATTTTGCGCAAAAGAAAAGGAACATGCAAATAATACTACAGCTAAAAAGGTCTTCATACGTTTATAATTTGCACTAAGATATTGAAAATAGATAAAACAGAACTCTTAATACATTGTTTATAATTATTGGTTTTTATCTATGGTAAAACCTAAGACAATTCTTAATTTCACATTTCGAAAAAAATAGTCTTTGGAAAAATATCTTAGTCAGCTTAACGACGCACAATTAGCACCAACAATACAGAAAGAAGGCCCAATGATAATTATCGCTGGTGCAGGTTCTGGTAAAACGAGAGTTTTAACTTTTCGTATTGCTTATTTAATGAGTCAAGGTGTTGATGCATTTAATATTTTGGCCTTAACGTTTACCAACAAAGCTGCTAAAGAAATGAAGGGTAGAATTGCTGATATCGTTGGTGACGGTGAAGCAAAAAACCTTTGGATGGGAACTTTTCACTCTGTTTTTGCTAAAATATTACGTTTTGAAGGGCATCACCTAGGTTTTCCAAGCAACTTTACTATATACGATACTCAAGATTCTCAGAAGCTAATGGGTTCTATTATTAAGGAAATGGGACTAGATAAAGACATCTATAAGACTAAGCAGATTTATAGCCGTATTTCATCTTATAAAAACAATCTTGTTACAGTAAAGGCATATTTCAAAAATCCTGAATTAATGGAAGCTGATGCTATGGCACGACGACCAAGAATGGGAGATATCTACAAAGAATATGTTGACCGTTGCTTTAAAGCTGGAGCTATGGATTTTGATGATTTGTTACTACGTACTAATGAATTGTTAACTCGATTTCCTAATGTGCTCGCTCAATATCAAAATAAGTTTCGTTATATATTAGTAGATGAGTATCAAGATACCAATCATTCGCAATATTTAATAGTGAGAGCTTTGGCAGATCGTTTTCAAAATATTTGTGTAGTTGGCGATGATGCACAAAGTATTTATGCGTTTCGAGGTGCAAACATTAATAACATTTTGAATTTTCAAAAGGATTATGATGGTGTTAAAATGTATCGTTTAGAGCAGAATTATCGTTCTACAAAAAATATTGTTGGAGCTGCTAATTCGGTTATAGAACATAATAAAACAAAGCTTGATAAAATTGTTTGGACGGCTAATGATATTGGGGAAAAAGTAAAAGTGCATCGTTCGTTAACCGATGGAGATGAAGGACGTTATGTGGCGAGTACAGTTTGGGAAACCAAAATGAACGAGCATGTACCTAATAGTGATTTTGCAGTTCTGTATCGTACCAATGCTCAATCTCGTGCTATTGAAGACGCTTTGAGAAAAAGAGATATTCCTTATCGTATATATGGAGGTCTATCGTTTTATCAACGAAAAGAAATAAAAGATATAACAGCTTATTTGCGTTTAATTTTAAATTCTGCAGATGAAGAAGCTCTAAAACGAGTTATTAATTATCCGGCAAGAGGTATTGGTCAAACGACTATAGACAGATTGGTTGTTGCTGCAAATGCGACAGGAAAGACTATTTATGATGTTATAAAAGATATTGATTCTGTTTCCATCAATATTAATAATGGCACAAAGAATAAGCTTAGAGATTTTGTAACGCTCATTGAAAGTTATAAAGTAATGAATCAAACAGCTAACGCTTTTGATTTAGCTGAGCATGTTACAAAGACTAGTGGATTAATTAGAGAATTAAATAAAGATGGAACTCCTGAAGGAGTAACACGAATGGACAATGTCCAAGAATTATTAAATGGTATTAAGGATTTTGTAGAAGGTCAGTTAGAGTTGGCTGATGTAGGTGATTCTTTAGCAGAGTTTTTAGAAGATGTAGCACTAGCGACGGATTTGGATGCCGACAAAGGTGATCCAGATCATGTGGCTTTAATGACTATTCACTTAGCGAAAGGCTTAGAATTTGCACATGTATTTATTGTAGGAATGGAAGAGGATTTGTTTCCAAGTGCTATGAGTATGAATACTAGAAGTGAACTAGAAGAAGAACGTCGTTTATTTTATGTAGCTTTGACCAGAGCAGAAAAGCAAGCATATTTAACCTATACGTTGTCTAGATATCGTTGGGGAAAATTAATTGATGCAGAGCCAAGTCGTTTTATTGAAGAGATTGACGATGAGTTTGTGGATATTGTTACTCCACTAAAAGAGCAGCGTTTTAACCCAATGATAGACGAGTCTATATTTGGTGATATTGAGCCTAACAGAATAAGATTTGCAAAACCAAAGACAGCAAAAATGCCAAAGAAGAAAGTAAAAGCTAAACCTGAAAATTTTAAAATTAGCACACCTAAAAAAATGAAGCCAGTCACAAAATCTGAGACTGATTCTAATGATTATGAAGGTAAACTAGTTGTTGGCAGTAAGGTGAATCATCAACGATTTGGTAGAGGTGAGGTAATTAAGATTGAAGGAACTGGTGGTGACGCAAAGGCAGAAATTAAATTTCAAAAAGGGGATACTAAAAAATTATTATTGCGCTTTGCTAAGCTAACAATTATGAGGTGATTATTTCACCATACAAACAGAATTAATATGACCTTTGTCGTCGTATTCTTTAACAGTATTAATAGGGTCAGTAATCCACTCTCCATCTACAATGAACTTATAATGGTACTTGCCTCCAGAAAGTTTTTCATTATATATCCAGCAGTCGTCCACTTTAGTCATTTTATAGTTTTCTTCAGACCAGTCGTTAAATTCTCCACTTAGAATTACAGTCTCTGCATCTGGAAAATCACACAATCGGAATTCAACAGTTTTTTGCACATCAATCACTGAGTTAAAACCATGGTGATTATTTTTAGTCATAGAAGGGTTTTGAGGATCTTCTATCCATTCACCATCAACAATAAACTTATATTCATAAATATCTGGGCGTAATTGCAAAGTGACTTGCCAGCCATTTTCAGTTGGTTTCATTATAAAACCATTTTCATCCCATCGATTAAAAGTTCCACTTAGAATAACATTTTTTGCATTAGTAAAACCTTTGAGTTTAAAACTAACATTACCATAGATAGTTGCAAAGGCGCTATATAGCTTAAGATTATATGTCATTAATGGATGACCTCGATAATCTTTTGCGTCAGCTATATTTTCAAAATTTATAGAAGGTTCTGCCCAATGTTCACTATTAACAATAAACTTAAATTCCCAATCAAAATCAGAAGTAAATATTGAGAGCTGTTTGCGTAGCTGATAAATAGAGTCATTGACTTTATCCATCTTCCATTGATCTTTTGCCCAATTGTTAAATTCTCCAGAAACAAAGACATTATCTATAGTGTCTCCATTGTTTAAAATGTTAGGGTAATCATTGGCGTCAAATATAAAAATGACATCTTCTCCTTCAATTTTGTATCCTTTAATGTTATGATTTTGAGCATAACTATTAAATGAAAAAACAAGAAAGCATAAAATAGTAAAAATATAATTAAGTTTAATTTTCAAGGTTCTATTATTGGACTCTTAATAAAGTAGAGTTTCTTTTTTTTGTAATTAATAATTGTTCTTTTTTGAGCGAAAAATTCGAAACCTAAGATTCCGTCTAGATTTGTGCTAAAAGCATTATTCATCTTTTTTAAGTTCGTTAGCACTGTTTTCATTGGACCAAAGTAAATTGAATCATTCAACCTAACTCTATACAACTTTCCTGCCAGAACTTTCATTTTCTTACCACTAGCACCTGTAAGCTTCAATTCTTTACTAAGATAAAAATAATCTAAAATTTCTGAATCCAAGTCTTTGTTAAGTTGATTATACTCTGCTGCGGTATCTAATCCAAACTCTACTTTTTTATCGCCAACAAAAGCATTTAAAACTATTGTATGCTTTTTAAGTTTAAAATTGATACTATCATGAATAGTCTCAGCATAAACTTTATCTGATAGTCGCTTACCATTCCTATCCGTTTTTGTTAAAGTAATTTGATTAAGGTGCATATCTACAAATACTTCGAAATCTTTTAAAACACTATAGCCAATAATACCTAAAAGTTCAATCTTTTTTGTTTTTTCAATATGAGATAAGTCTATAATATCTGCATTTAGTTTTTCTAAACTTAAATCTTTGATGCTTAATAGATCCAAGTGTCTCTCTTTAACGTTTTCAATATCATTATGAATACCACTTTTCTGTTGACCGTCTTCTCTATACTTCCTCGTAGGTTTAAAGTGCTCACTGTTTAATATAAATGATTCTGACCCAGTATCTATAATAAAGTTACCTTCCTTGTCGAGAATTTCGACTTCTACAACTATGAGTTGATCGATAATTTTAAATGGGATACGTGTTGTAGAAGCATTTAGAATCTCTGCTTTGGTGAAAATTAGAGGTGGTTTAGCTTTAGGCGGAATAACTTCATTTGCAAATAGTTGCGCAGAAATTAAAAATGCGATAATGATTTTGATTGATTGATGCATACTATATAGACTAGCAATTAGTTTGCATTGTTACAGTAATTAACATTTTTAACAATTCTATATAAAAAGGGATAGGTATATTGATTTATAGCCTAATACTTATAATTGTTGAGATGAAAATCAGTTTTAAGTGCTTCATAATGTAAATAATAGTTATTTTGTAACGTATTTGAAAGATACATATTATGGCAGAGTTTATTAAAATTTATTCAGAGAATCCTAATCCTAAGGCAATTCAAAAGGTTGTTGATGTGCTTAAAAAAGGTGGATTGGTTATCTATCCAACTGATACTGTATATGGTTTAGGTTGTGATATTACTAATATTAAGGCTTTAGAGCGTATCGCAAAAATTAAAGGAGTAAAGCTCGAGAAGTCGAATTTTTCATTTGTTTGTGAAGACCTGAGTAACTTAAGTGATTATGTTAAGCAAATTGATTCGACGATTTTTAAAATTTTAAAACGCGCATTACCAGGTGCATATACATTTATTCTTCCAGGTTCTAAGAACTTACCAAATCCGTTTAAGAAGCGTAAAACAGTTGGGATTAGAGTGCCAGACAACTCAATAGCTTTGGCTCTAGTAAATGCTTTAGGTAACCCAATAGTTTCAACATCGATTCGTGATGAAGATGAAGTGGTAGAGTACACCACTGACCCTGAACTTATTCTCGAAAAGTGGGATAACTTGGTTGATATTGTTATTGACGGAGGTTATGGAGGTAATGAAGCTTCTACAATAATTGATTTATCTGAGGACGAGCCAATTATAATTAGAGAAGGTAAAGGTCATCTTGAAATTTTTTAAACTTTTTTAAACAATTTTGAAATTCTATTTGAATTGCTGTAAAATAGTATAATTGAAATCAATCCACATATCAGAAAGCCAACAAAAAGTGGTGTAACTGAATCCGTAATGAAACTTCCTATATAATTTGCTATTGGCACAGCCATAACCGTAGAAATAAAACCATTAAGTGCAGAGCCAATACCAGCAATATGTCCCATAGGTTGCATTGCTAAGGCACGAAGATTTCCAAATAAAAAACCAATAGTGAAAAACTGAAGAGCAAAGAAGGTAATTAAGATTTCAATACTTGGATTGTTTCCAGAATGGTAAAGAGCAATGAATACTAAGGAAATTAGTATAAAACTAATCATTGAAATATGCACGATACGTTTCATACCATATTTAACGACGAGTTGACTATTCATAAAAGTAGCTAAACCAACTGAAATTGCTAAGCTTGCAAAAATGAGAGGAAATTCCTCAGCAAGATCATATTGCTTTTCAAAAATTTGCTGAGAGGTACTCAGATAAACCATAAAAGAACCAGTTATGAATCCGGATAGGAGTGTATAAATAACAGCAGATTTTATTTTGAAAAATTGAATCGTTCCTGTTTTAAAAATTGAGAGACGATAAGGAATTCTGTATTTATCATTTAAGGTTTCTGGTTGCCTTAACCAAAACCAAAGTATAACCAATATACCAAAGGCTAATGTAAAGGTGAATATAAATTTCCAGTGGTAATGATTCATTAAAAATTGCCCTAAAGTTGGCGCAATTACAGGAATTAATATAAATACCATAACAACGATAGATATTATTTTTGCCATATAATCACCTTCGTAAGAATCTCTAATCATTGCAATACTCATAGTTCTTGGTGCTGCTAGACCAATACCTTGTAACACACGGCCAAATAGCATCATTTCAAAACTTTTGGCTGTAATACAAATGATTGAGGCAATTATAAAAAGAATAAAACCAGCATAAACGATAGGTTTACGACCAAAACTATCTGATAAAGGACCAAAGAGAAGTTGCCCAAAACCAAGTCCTAAAAAGATTGTCGTTATAAGTTTTGGATTGTCTAATGGGTTAGAAACATTTAAATAATCACCAATAATTGGTAATGCAGGCAATACAGCATCAATAGATAAAGCTACTATAGACATTAGTGCTGCCATTAAGACAACGAACTCTAGTTGTGATCGTTTTTGCATGGCGCAAAAGTAAATCAATTATTGCCTATTTTTGGATAGATGTAATACTAAAATCAGATATTAATATTTAATTCGCATATAGTATGCTAAAAGACACACTCATCAAATTATTTACTCGAGATTTAAACGCTTTAAAACATGAAGTAGATTTATATAAAGATGAAAAAAATCTATGGATTGTAACTAAAGATATTTCAAATTGTGCTGGAAATTTATGCCTGCATATCCTAGGAAATCTTAATCATTTTATTGGTGCTACCATAGGTAATTCAGGATATGTAAGACAACGTGAATTAGAGTTTTCACTGAAGGATGTTTCAAAAACTGAATTAATTAAGCAAGTTGATGACACTATTATTGTGGTAGAAAAGATTTTAGATAGTTTGAAAGATGAAGATTTGCAGAAAGAATATAAGCGTAGTGTTTTTGAAGACACCATGACTACAGAATATTTCTTAGTACACTTAACAATGCATTTGGCATATCATTTAGGACAGATTAATTACCATAGACGTTTACTTGATAAATAACACACATTTTAAATACGACATAAAACTAAATTGATTTGTTCGGCAAGAGCCTTATGACAAGCGTATATTTGTATAAAAAAATAAAAGGAAATGCAGCATTTAAAGGACAAGCCTGAAAAATCAAATAATAAAAAATCAAAAGTTACTTTAAGGACAGCATTTAAGACTATTATTTGGCCACGACGTAAATTAGTGTTCTTGGGTTTAATTCTAATAGTTATCCGTAGTTTGGCAGGTTTTGTTTTGCCATTAGAAAGTAAAGTATTACTAGATGAGGTTGTGCCAAATAAGGACTATACACAGCTATACTCACTAATCGGAATAGTGATTGGTGCAATATCAATACAAGCAATAACATCTTTTTTATTAACTAAAGTATTGAGTATACAGGCACAATATTTAATTAGCGAATTAAGAGCACAGGTACAAAGAAAGGTATTATCATTACCTATTAGTTTCTTTGATAATACAAAATCTGGAGCTTTAGTATCGCGTATTATGAGTGATGTCGAAGGAGTTAGAAATCTCATTGGGACAGGATTGGTACAATTAGTTGGTGGCTCATTCACTGCAATTGTAACTTTAGTTATTTTATTGAGAATGAATGTTTGGATGACACTATTTACATTTATACCATTATCTATTTTCGCGTTTATAGCTTTGAGAGCATTCAAATATATTCGACCAATTTTTAGAGCTAGAGGGAAAATTAATGCAGAAGTTAAAGGGCGTTTAAATGAAACTTTAGCTGGTGTTAGAGTAATTAAAGCCTTTAATGCCGAAGAACAAGAGAATAAGGTTTTCGAAAAAGGAGTAGACAATATTTTTCAAAACGTAAAAAAGAGTTTAACTGCAACTGCTATAATGACAAGTTCTTCTACGTTTTTGATTGGTTTAGCAACGACGGGAATAATGGGTATTGGTGGACATTACATGATCCAAGGAGAAATAACTCCAGGTGATTTTTTACAGTTCACATTTCTATTAGCATTTATGGTTGCTCCAATTGTGCAAATGAGTAACATTGGTAGCCAATTAACAGAAGCATTAGCAGGTTTAGATCGTACAGAAGAACTTATGAATTTAGCTACGGAAGATGAGCAAGTTGATAGAACTATTCAATTAGAAAATATAAATGGAGATATTAAATTTAAGAATGTGTCTTTTGCGTATGAAGATGGAAAACCAGTCTTGCATAATATCGATTTTGATGCTCCATCTGGTTCTGTAATTGCTTTGGTTGGTAGTTCGGGTTCTGGTAAGTCTACTATAGCAGGTTTATCCGCAACATTTTTAAACCCAGAGTCTGGTATGATTACAATTGACGGACAAGATTTATCAAAAGTAAAACTGAGTAGTTTTAGAAAAAACTTGGGAGTTGTGTTGCAAGACGAATTTTTGTTTGAGGGTACTATTAGAGAAAATATAATGTTTCCAAGACCAAATGCAACAGATGCACAACTTCAAAATGCTGTAAAAGCGGCTTATGTTGATGAATTTACAAACCGCTTCGATGACGGTCTAGAAACATTAATTGGAGAGCGAGGCGTAAAATTGTCTGGAGGACAACGACAACGAATAGCAATTGCTAGAGCTATTTTGGCAGATCCAAAAATTATTATTTTAGACGAGGCAACGTCTAACCTAGATACAGAGAGTGAAGGATTAATTCAAAAAAGTTTGTCAGAGTTAACTAACAATAGAACAACGATAGTTATAGCTCATAGACTAAGTACCATAAAGAAAGCAAACCAAATTTTAGTTATAGAAGCTGGTCGCATTGTTGAGCGTGGTACGCATGATGAGTTGCTAAAAACTAAAGGACGTTATTATGATTTATACACTTTTCAAGCAAAGATTTAAGTGTTAAACGCATCATAAACTCCAAGAACCACAGCACATTTTGTATAACTTAGAATCTATAAAGAATTATTTTATATGAAATTCAGAATTCAACTTGCTATTGCTGTAGTATTAATTGTTTCAAATATTACTAATGCACAAGATTTAACCTTCGAAGAATATAATCCTAAGTCAACACTCGTAATACCAGGTGAAATTGTAAAGCGAGCCAAATTTCCTTTTATTGATGTGCATGGTCACCAATATCGTATGGCTACTCAAAATTTAAAACCTGTAATTACAGCTATGGATACATTAAACCTGCAGGTAATGGTGAATTTAAGCGGCAGAACAGGTGAAAACTTAAAACAAGCTCTAGCTAATGCAAAGACCAATTATCCAGGACGTTTTGTGTTGTTTTGTAATATTGATTTTGAAGGCGCTGGTTCTAATGATTGGGTTGAAAAAACTGTAAAACAATTGGAGGCTGATGTTAAAGCTGGTGCTGTTGGTCTCAAAGTATATAAAAGTTTAGGCTTACGTAATAAAGATTCGGATGGAAAGCGTTTAGCTATTGATGATTCTCGATTAGACCCAATTTGGACTAAGTGTGGTGAATTAGGGATTCCTGTTTTAATTCATTCAGCAGACCCGAAATCTTTTTGGGATGAATTTGATGGTAACAATGAGAGATGGCTCGAATTAAAAACACGACCAAATAGAAAGCGTGGAGCAAATAATCCTGTGCCATGGAAACAGATTATTAATGAGCAACATAATATGTTTAAAAAGCATAAGAACACAACGTATATAAATGCACATATGGGGTGGTTTGCTAATGATTTAAGTAGGTTAGGAGAGTTATTAGATGAACTACCAAATATGAATGTAGGTATTGGAGCTATTATAGCAGAGTTAGGTCGCCAACCTAGATTTGCTAAGACATTTTTTGAAAAATATCAAGATCGTATTTTGTTCGGAAAAGATAGCTGGAAGCCTGATGAGTTTCCGACTTACTTTAGAGTACTAGAATCTGATGATGAATATTTTCCGTATCACAAAAAGTATCATGCCTTTTGGCCAATGTATGGTTTAGATCTATCAGATGAGGTTCTTAAAAAAGTGTATTACAAAAATGCATTACGAATTGTACCTGGTATAGACAAAAGTAAATTCCCTGAGTAGTTATGAGTTTAGTATTTGATAATTTTAAAATAGAACTATTGAATGGAAGTGGAGGTGAAACTTTCTATAATTTAATTGATAAGAATAGAATTAGACTCGAAGACTTCTTTGCAGGAACGGTTTCTAAAACAAGAACGCTTGATGATACTTTAACTTATTGCGTTGAAATTCAAAATAGAATTCAATCCAAAACCTATTTTCCTTATATGATTACTGATATAAACACTGGAGAATTTATTGGTTTAGTAGATGTAAAGAATATAGACTGGAATGTTCCGAAAGCAGAACTTGGTTCATTTATTGATAACCAATATGAAGGTAAAGGTATTGTAACAAAAGCAACAAATTTAGTTGTAGATCACATTGTTGAAAAGTATGATTTCATCAAACTATTGTGTAGAGCTAATAGCCGAAATAAAGGTAGCATCGCTGTTATCCTTAAAAACGGATTTGAGCTCGAAGGTACTATTAGAAACGACTATAGAACTACAAAAGGAGAAATTGTTGATTTAAACTATTATGGTCGTGTGTTTGATTAAAGCGGAATATTACCATGCTTTCGTTTAGGTCTATTAACCTCTTTGTCTTTTAACATACTAAAGGCTTTTATCAATTTACGTCTTGTGTTTTTAGGTAGAATCACTTCATCTACAAAGCCTCGTTCAGCTGCACTATATGGATTAGCAAATAGTTCTGCGTATTCTGCTTCTTTTTCTTTCCATTTAGCCTCTTTATCATCTGCGGAAGAAATTTCGCGCTTAAAGATGATTTCAGCTGCACCTTTGGCGCCCATAACAGCAATCTCTGCCTTTGGCCAAGCAAAATTCATGTCAGCTCCAATGTGTTTAGAGTTCATTACGTCATATGCACCACCATAGGCTTTTCTAGTAATTACAGTAACACGTGGCACAGTAGCTTCACTAAAAGCATAGAGTAATTTAGCTCCATGAACAATGATACCATTCCATTCTTGATCTGTACCTGGTAAAAAACCTGGAACATCTTCTAAAACTAAAAGAGGAATATTAAAACAATCGCAAAACCTCACAAATCTAGCTGCTTTCTTAGAACTTTTAACGCCTAAAACACCAGCCAAAAACATGGGTTGGTTAGCAACAATACCAATAGATTTTCCTCCTAATCGAGCAAAGCCAACAATAATATTTTCGGCATAGTCTTTATGAATTTCGTAAAATGAATCTTCATCTATTATGCCTTCAATTACCTGATGCATATCATAAGGTTTGTTCGGATTGTCTGGAACAATATCAGATAGGCTTTCTCTAATTTCGTCATTTAATTCAAAATCTAAATCTTCTGGTTTTTCCCTATTACTTTGAGGTAAATAACTTAATAATGTTTTAACATCTTCTAAGCATTCTATGTCATTTGAAGAGGTTTTGTGAGCTACACCAGATTTTGTAGAATGTACACTTGCTCCACCTAATTCTTCACTCGTTACTTCTTCATTTGTAACAGTCTTAACTACGTTTGGACCAGTGACAAACATGTAGCTTGTGTCTTGTACCATAATCGTAAAGTCCGTCATTGCTGGAGAATAAACTGCACCACCAGCACAAGGTCCCATAATAGCTGAGATCTGTGGAATCACACCAGATGCTTGTACATTTCTGTAAAATATATCTGCATAACCACCTAAAGAACGTACGCCTTCTTGAATACGTGCACCACCAGAATCATTCAGGCCAATTATAGGTGCTCCTACATTGACAGCCATATCCATTATTTTACAAATCTTCTCGGCATGAGTTTCTGATAAAGATCCACCAAAAACGGTGAAGTCTTGCGCAAAAACATAGATTAACCTTCCATCAACTGTTCCGTAACCAGTTACTACACCATCTCCATAAAACTTTTGGTTTTCCATACCAAAGTCTTTAGTTCTGTGTGTAACCAGTGCACCGATTTCTTCAAATGAACCTTCGTCTAAAAGATATAAGACGCGTTCTCTTGCGGTTAGTTTTTTCTTTTGATGTTGTTTATCAATTCGTGCTTGTCCACCTCCTAGTTTAGATAAGGCTATTTTGTCGTTAAGTGTTTTTATTTTAGAATCCATAGTGTCTGTGTTTTGTTATTCTGAACTTAATTCAGAATCTAGTTTATAATGTGGATTAGCTTGCGCTGAATCTTTGATTTCCGCATTAAGTGCGGAATAACATTATTAATTAGGTAATCTTAATAATTTTTGATCTTCTAAATATTGTTTTAGAGCAATTTTTGCAGCAATTTCTGCTTCTTTGCGATGTTGCTCTTCTAATAGGCTAGGTGAGTAATAATTTTTAACAAAGTGCGTGTCAAAATTCCCGCTTCTAAAAGCTTCGTGCTCACAAACAAAACGCCCAAAAGGTAAGGTGGTTTGCACACCCTTTACATGGTAGTTGTCAATGGCTTTTGTCATTAACTCTATAGCTTCCTCTCTTGTACTTCCGTAAGTAATTAACTTAGATAGCATAGGGTCGTAATAAATAGGAATATCCATACCTTCTTCAAAACCATTATCAACTCTAATGTTTTCTCCTTCAGGAAGTCTGTATATTTCTAGGTTTCCTACACTAGGTAAAAAATCATTCATAGGATCTTCTGCATAGACTCTGAGTTCTAAAGCATGACCATTAATTTTTAAATCTTCTTGTTTTATGTCTAATTTTTCTCCTCTAGCGACTTTAATTTGTAATTCAACTAAATCAACTCCAGCAATCCATTCAGAAACTGGGTGTTCTACTTGAAGCCTAGTATTCATTTCTAAAAAGTAGAAATTGTGGTCAGCATCTAGAAGAAACTCAACAGTTCCTGCTCCTAAATAATCACATGAGCGTGCCACACTAATGGCTGCTTGTCCCATTTCTTCTCTAAGTTCTGGTGTTAATACAGAAGAAGGTGCTTCTTCAACTACTTTTTGATGACGACGTTGTATAGAACATTCACGTTCAAAGAAATGTAGAATATTTCCATGACTATCAGCCATTACTTGAATTTCAATATGACGAGGTGAGGTCACATATTTTTCAACAAAAACAGAGCCATCACCAAAAGCAGAAGTTGCTTCACTAATAGCACGTTTCATTTGATCTTCAACATCTTCTTCTTTTTCAACAACACGCATGCCTTTTCCTCCACCTCCTGCTGCAGCTTTGATTAATATAGGAAAGCCAATCTCTTTTGCGATTTCTACAGCCTCTTTAGGGTCAGTTACAGCTCTATCAACTCCTGGAACCATTGGAATATTGTAATCCTTAACAGCATCTTTAGCTGCTAATTTATCTCCCATCATTTCAATAGCCTTAGATCGTGGTCCTATAAATGTGATGTTGTTTTTTTCTGCTAATTCAGCAAAATCAGAATTTTCACTTAAAAACCCATAACCTGGATGAATACCATCTACATTTAATGCTTTAGCAACTTCTATGATTTTGTCTCCTTTTAAATAAGATTGATTAGAAGGTGCTGGACCAATACAAACGGCTTCATCTGCATATTTTACATGAGGTGCATTTCTATCTGCTTCAGAAAATACAGCAACAGTTTTGATGCCCATTTTCTTTGCTGTTCGCATGACGCGAATTGCAATTTCTCCTCTATTTGCTACTAGAATTTTTTTCATGAAAAATTTAGATTTTTCGTTCCCTTGAAAAGGGGAATATTATTTTGTTCTATATTTATAAGTCTGTGTAAACCTTTATGGAATTATACTATGCTTCAAACTCTATTAAAAGTGAGTTTTTATCAACGGTTTCACCTTGTTTTACACCTATTGATTTTATAACACCATCTCTTGGAGAATTAATAACATTCTCCATTTTCATGGCTTCGAGAATTAGTAAAGCATCATTTTCTTTAACTTCATCACCTTCTGTTACACTAATTTCTAAAATTAAACCAGGCATAGGTGCTTTGATGTCATTGACTTGTTTTGATGCTCCAATCTCAAAACCTAAAATTTCAATCTGTTGATCTAAATTATCATGAATATCAACGTCATAAACATTATTGTTTACTTTAATTGAATACAATTTCTTATTAAAATCTGAGCTTATTACTGCAGCTTTAATAGAAGTATTGTCTTGTAAAATGTGATAGTAGTTTGCTGAGGTTTCAATGGTATCTAGTGTTTTCATGGTTTCTTCGGATATATCGAAGCTATGAGAACTGTTGACTTTTATTTTATACATAAACTATGAGTTATTAACGAATTGCTAAATTATAACTTAATCGACTTACAAAATATGAAAATAATCAGGTTATTTTAAGAA
>NZ_JADGDZ010000077.1 GCF_016744625.1 Winogradskyella sp. | reverse complement strand
GGTTAATAGCACATTATTTTGTTACTGTAAATATAGGTCGCATATAAAGATTCAATAGAAAAAACTCGATATACAACCACTTATAATTGTTTAAAACTATTAACATGCAAAAAACATCTATGAGGTGCATTTGAAAATGACTAGATACTAATTGAGATGTCCGTTTCACTCTTATTCTACTACCTGTCACTCATTTAAGATTCAGAAAAACCTTGTATTCTAATAGTTTTGAGCGAACCAAACACAAAATTATTATGAAAATCACTCTAAAAATTTTACTTATCTTATTAAGTTTTCAATGGATTTGCGCACAACAACCGAGTAAAATAACTGATGTAATTGTTTATTTAGATGGTGCCGAAATAAATAGAACTGTATCAGTTAAGCTTAAAGCTGGGACTACTGAATATACATTAAATCAACTCTCACCCAATATTGAGGAAAGCAGTATACAAATTTCAGGATTGAAAAAAGCTTCAATTCTATCTATAAACTATGGCATTAATTATTTGTCAAAACAAAAACAAAGTGATTCTATTACATCTTTACAAAGTGAACTCAAAACTTTTGATGATAAAATTCAATATGAATACGATTTAATCTCTGGTTATAATGAAGAGCTAAGTCTAATACAGAGCAACAAACGTTTAGGCAACGAAACTGAAGTTGTAAGCTTAGAAAAATTGAAAACTTTTGCGACCTATTACAGAACACGAATTACAGAATTAAAAATTGCCATTAACAAATCAAATAAAACTATAGAAGGTTTTCAAAGCAACCAAACTGATATTAAAAAGCAACTCACAGAATTTAATGTCGATGAAAAAGTGCAAACAGGTGAAGTTAAGTTAAAATTGAATAGCGATGTTGCAACACAACTCAATTTAAAAATCAGTTACAATATTAAAAATGCAGGTTGGTTTCCTATTTACGATTTAAAAGCAGATAAAATCAATAGTCCAATAAATCTGGAATACAAAGCACATGTGTTTCAAAGTTCTGGTTGCGATTGGACAGATGTTAATTTGGTGCTTTCTACAAGCGACCCAAATACTAACAATGAAAAACCAATTGTGAATCCTAAGTATTTAAACTTTATAAATGCATCTAGCAATTACAAATCGCAACGTGCCACAAAAAGTTATAATTATAAATACAATCCTTTAGTCAAAACTGTTAATGGTGTTGTTACCTCGTCTCAAGATGGATTACCCTTACCAGGTGCGAATGTTATTGAAAAAGGAACAACAAATGGAGCTCAGACAGATTTTAACGGTCGTTATTCACTAAAAACAACAAACGGAAACACATTGCAATATTCTTATGCTGGTATGAAAACAGAAGAATTACCAATTCATTCTAGTATTATAAATGTCACATTAGATGATGATGTTGCATTAAACGAGGTTGCCATTGTAGGTTATGGTTCAACGAAAAAAGATTATACCAATTCAGCAAGTCTTGATAGAGCCTTACAAGGTAATCTATCTGGTGTAAATGTTGTTGCTGCTAATCGAACTCTAGGTACAATAGCAAATGTTAGAGTTAGAGGGTCTTTTAATCCAACTGGTGGTTTACTAAGTCCTCTTTACATTGTGGATGGTGTATATATGAGTATAAGAGATGTTGCTAATATGAAGTCAGAAGATATTAAAAGCATACAAGTACTAACTGATGCTAATCAAACCTCATTATATGGAAGCTGTGGGTCAAATGGAGTAATTATCATAACATCAAAACCAGAAGCAAAGCGAAGAATAAATGAATTAGGTATTGTGGTAGAAACTGGCATTACAAACACACGTTTCGAAATCGATAAAAAATATACAATACCTTCAGATGGTGATGTAACGGTTATAGAAATTGATAAATTTAATGTACCTGCTACTTACGACTATTTTGCTGCACCAGTTCTTAATGAGAATGTATTCTTAACTGCAAAAATTGGCAATTGGGAGCAATACAACTTATTACCTGCAGAAGCTAATGTCTATTTTGAAGGAAGTTATTCTGGTAAAACTAATATAAACCCAAGTGCTACAACAGATAGTTTAACCATTTCTCTTGGTGTAGACCCAAATATTATTGTAAAACGTACTCAACTTAACAATTTTAAAAAGACAACGTTTATTGGCAATAACAAAGTGGTTTATAAAGGTTTTGAAATTGAAATAAAAAACAACAAACAATCTAACATTCAATTAACGTTATTAGATAGAATTCCAATTACTCAAAATAAAGCGATTAAGCTCGATGATGTTAAAACTGGCAGTTCTACCTATGATGAAGATAAAGGTTTATTAAAATGGATCATCAATTTAGCTTCAGGAAAAACAGATAAGGTGAAACATTCGTATGCTGTAAAATACCCAAAAGGGAAACGCGTTAATCTTTAACTCATTAAAGCATATCGTTTACTTATCGAAAAAGCCAATACACTCAGTATTGGTTTTTTAGTTTTCCTATTGAAGGTATCTTAGATATGAGCTTATTTTTTTAGTTAATGGTTTATAAGCTTAAGTTTAGTAACCTTAAACCTCAAAGCAAGATGATGTTAGTTTAACCCTTACTTCAGTTAGTTTGGAACGAGTTAAATTCTATAAAGAGATTTGTCTAACCTCTATATAGTGTCAGAAAATGATAGACAGAAACATTTAGCTTTGAGGTTTATTTTAAACTCCTTAAAATAAAATCTAAATTAGGATTAACATTATTGTTTTCAACATAAGCATCTGTATAATACTTTGGCTGAACAGCTAACCCTATGTCTTGTAGCTTTTTAATGGTAGGAATATAATCTAGAGTCACTTTCCCAGTTAATAAAACACCTAAATCTTTTCCTTGTTGAGCATATTTATAGATTTTGCTTAATCCTCTTAAGTACAAGTGATCTTTAGTAAATCCGCCACCTCTATGCACGCGCAAAGTGATTCCGAAAGCCTTTTCTCTATTTAATTTATGCTGACTATGTAATAAATGAAAGGTATCTGTAAAACTATATCCTTTGTTTAAACTATCGACTGCAATCACTCTAAAGGCTAGTTCTTTTAATCGCTCTATTGTAAGACAACCACTCATAAACTCAGAATATACAGCAAGGCCTTCTTGAGTTTCTACATTATTAGGAAATCCATTAGAAAATACTTTTAATGGCTGATCTAAACCATTAAAAGTTGTCACCATATGTACACCAATCTCATGGTTGGTTAATACTTTAAGTTGATTCTTACTATATTTCTGACTCTTTCTCAGCACAAGCGTCTGAGTATTGTTCAATACCATTGCAGCTGCAGAAAGATTATTAGAAACCTTTATATTGTATTTAAAATCGTATCGTTTAGAGAAATCGTCAAAATAGTCTTTAGCTTCTGCTGCATTATACATTGGCAGCATTTCCTCATCAAATTCAGAATCATCAAAACGAAGAATAAACTTCGCATTTTCTATATCCTTTTCAGTTGGTGTTCCAAAGTTTTTTAAGCTATTAAAGTAGAACTTTCTACCTTTTCCAATAGTTTCTATACATTCAATTAAGCCAGAATACTCATATATAATATCTTCATATAGTTGCCTAATATCATCATTTTCAATACGTTCTAAACGTTGTGAGAAAAACAAGCGATGTAATTTGTAGCCATTAAATTTCATCTTTGGATACTTAAACTGAGGCTCATAATTAAATTTAGAAGAATAAAACTTCTTCTTTTCTGAAGCTATGTTTAATGGATTGATATAATTGAGTAATTCAATATTTCTAACTAATCGATTAAGATTACTATCAATATCAAATAAATCTTGAAATTCTTCTGTTATTTTTGTTTGGGACATTAGTTTTTAAACCTATTATAAAATTCTTTAGCGTGCTTAGGCAAAAGTACTTGTAATTGACTTTCTACAGCAGTAACAACTTCAGGGTAAATAATCTGCTTATGTTCATCGCAATACACTTTTGCAATTTCAGTTGCCAAAACTAATGTATTATTAAAGATACTGGTAATATATTTTAAGAAATAGCCATTACCTTGAAAGGTATCGTTGACTTTTGCTGTTTGCTTTATATTATTCGGTAGTTCTATAGATGCTAATACTTGTCTCCAAGATTCAACCTGTTCTCCAAAACGCTCGTTATCTATATTTGAGGTCCCTAAATTCCAGGTAGGAACTTCCCTTTCCCAGCGTTGCCAATTATAACTATGCATATCATAAACAATACATACACCAAACTTCTCTTCGAGTTTAGAGATTAGAGCATTAACAACTTTATAGAAATTAGCATGTTTTTGCAGGCTTTTTATTTTTTCTGATTCTGGTAAAGATTGCTTCCAGAGTTGTTTTCCCCATGCTGTTTCAAAAACAGCTTCTTCTGGGACACGGTTTAAGTCGTATTCAAAACGCGAATCACAACCAGCTATAAGAATAGGATGTGAAATTACCATATTTTTAGTTTCTGGATCTTCCTCATACCATCTTTCGTATTCTGTATGAAGACAATTATTCCATAGTTCTTTTCTAAACTGATGACCATCGTGTACTGCAGCGCATGCATAAGGAACGTATTCGTCTACTTTTAGCGTGAATGAATAGTCCTCTGAAACTGCATGAAAGATTTCTTCTCTTTCAATTTTTGAAATAATAGAATAGATTGAAAGTTTTTCCATTCCTATTGTCTCAATAGTTTTTCTAAAAATCTCAGAGAAAAAGAGTACTTTAATATCTGTAAGTAAGATATCGATATCATCTTTATCGTAATTATGCTGAGCCAAACTTGCCATTATTTTTTGAATGCCCTGATAATCATTGTCATTATCAAATTCATCATGTATTTCTTGAAAGGTTTGCATATCTACCTTAGAAATAATCACATTACGCTCATGATTATCTTCCTTAAAATCTGAATGTGCTGCAAATAATAAAATGTAAGCAACAAGTTCGTCTCTTGTCCAGTGAATTGTTTTCATCAGTTATTATTTTGTTAGAGTTCCATATTCAGTCCATGATCCATCATAGACAATAAGATGGCTATAATTACAAAGTGTTGCTGCTAACGCCAATATACAAGCTGTAATACCAGAGCCACAACTAAACACAAATTGTGATTTATCTTCGACTAAGTTATTAAAGATTACTGATAATTCTGTAATAGGTTTCAATATATTACCATCGAATAAATTAGTATAAGGCAAATTTTTAGAATTAGGTATTGTTCCTCGTCTCAGTCCTACTCTAGGTTCATCAATTAAACATTTAAAACGTGCTTCTGAGCGAGCATCTATAATTAATTTATCAGAATCTTGGGAAAACTCATTTACACCTTCAAAATTTGTCATTAATTCTGAATTGAAATTCGCTTCAAAATCACCTCGAAAATAAATATCGTCAGAATAAGTTTCAAGCTTAAACCCCTTAAGTTTCCATTCAGGTAATCCTCCATTTAAAACAGCTACATTTTTAAACCCAAATACCTTAAATAGCCACCATACTCTAGCGCTAGAATAAATACCTTTATCATCATAAACAATGATTATAGAATCTTGATTGACACCTAATTTCCTTGCTTCTCTTTGAAACTGATTTGCACTTGGCAAAGTACTTGGAAAGGGTGAGCTAGTATCACTAAACTTTTTCTTAATATCGAAAAAGCGAGCGTTAGGAATTTTTTCGGAAGACTTATCTATAACTTTATTAATCGTAGCATCCAAAACAACTAAATTAGTTACATCATTATTAACCTTCAGCCATTCAACTGAAACTAAAGAAGAATTAACATCAACTGTTTTCATTCAATATATAATACTATTTAGACTACCTAATCAAGCTTCATCAACCGTTTTACGCAATCTTGTACGTCTATCAAAAGCTTGAAGCTTATCTATGACTTTACTTTCTAAAAAGTCAATAACCTTCTCTTCTACTTTAGTCTTATTCTTATAGACTTTATTGATGTAAGTAATACCACCTGGAGACATCACATTTACTTCTACTAGTTTCCCTCCAATAACATCAATGCCCACAAAATAAAGACCGTCCTTTACTAATTTTGGTCCTATCTGTTTGCATAAGGCTTTTTCAACTTTAGTTAAAGCGTGTTTTGCAATGCTACCACCTGCTGAGACATTAGAGCGATGATCATCTGAACCAGGAATGCGCTTCATTGCGCCTACAGGTTCACCGTTTAATAATAAGATTCTAACATCACCTTGATCTGCACCTTCAATATAATCCTGAAGAATCACATAATTAGAGTCGCCATCTCCAGCGCTGATATAAAAATCTAAAAGTGAATTGATATTACTCATTGCAGATTTCTCAATCAGAATAACTCCAGAACCTCCAAAACCATTCAATGGTTTAAGTATCATTTTATCTGCTTTAGATTCTTTAATCTGTTGCACTAAATATTTCTTGTTTTTAGATACATGTGTATTAGGAATAATATTACTGTGTGCATCACCAAAAGCAGCTGTATAAAGCTTGTTGTTTGCCTCTCGCATACCTTCTAATGAATTTACTATAAAGACATCATCTTTTACTGAGTCTAAGAAATTCAACATAATTGGATCTAAAGGCGGATTTGCTCTAAAGAAAATAGCATCAAAGCCAGCTAGTGGCAACATTTCTTCTCTTAACTCGGCTTTATTATAGAATGACTTTAAGGTGGAAGGTACTTTATCCATTCTCTTAATTACATTGCAAAATGCATTAGTAACACTATCTCTAATTGTAAGATTGGCTGGAGTACACATGGCAAGACCATGACCACGCTTTACACATTCTTTAATTAAAGCTAAACTTGTATCATTTTCAGGGTCAATCTCTTCCCATGGGTACATTATAAAACAAATGTTCATTTGGATATGTTTTGGTTGGTTTTATGTATTGCTTAAAGTTAGGAACTTTTAATGAGTCTCAAAAATTATTTTACTTCGTCATAATTATCATCCCAATTCTTCACTTTTGGCTTACCAAGTTTACCAACAGATTTAGCAACTATCATTGATACTGTTGCATCTCCTGTTACATTAACAACAGTTCTGCACATATCTAATGGACGATCTACTGCAAAAATTAAGGCCAAGCCTATTGGCAATAATTCTGGAGGAAGTCCAACAGATTCTAGTACAATAACAAGCATTACCATACCAGCTCCAGGAACTGCAGCACTCCCAATTGAGGCTAATAATGCCGTAAGAACAATGGTAATTTGATCTGCAAAAGTTAAATCCAAACCTAATGCTTGAAATATAAAAACAGCTGCAACAGCTTGATATAGACTCGTACCATCCATATTTATTGTAGCACCAACTGGCAACACAAAACTCGATACTTCTTTATCTACTCCAATATGCTCTTCAACACGCTCCATAGTTACTGGTAACGTTGCTGCACTACTACTTGTAGAAAATGCTAACAATTGTGCTGGACTAATTTCTTTTAAAAACCAAAATGGGTTTTTCTTAGTAATCGTACCGACAAGAATACAATAAAAAACAATCATTAAAACTAAGCCAAATACAACCACTCCTGCATATTTTAATAAGGCGTAAAGAATATCTGGATCATCCGAAGACACTACAACATTAGCTAATAAAGCAAAAACTGCATAAGGTGCTGATAGCATTATGAGGTCTACCATTTTTAAGACGACATCATTTAGAGAATCGAAAAAATCTTTTAAAGGTGCAGCTTTCTTTTCTCCAATAAGAAGTAAGGAAATACCTAAGAATATTGCAAAGAAAATAACTTGAAGCATAAGCTTATTATTACTTAATGCATAAACCGCATTATCTGGGACCATATCTTCTAAGAACTGCAAAGGACCTGAGTCCATTTGTTTAGAAGCTTCAGCTATTTTAGCTTTTACACTACTGTTTTCTGAATACGTCTCTGTAAGTTTAGTAATTGTCTCCTCTGACACACCATCACCTGGTTTAAAAATATTTACCAAAGCCAAACCAATTGAAATAGCTATAACTGTAGTAACTATATAAATTCCAATAGTTTTTAAGCCAATATTTTTAAACTTTGAAATGTCTTTAAGATCAGATATTCCTTTTATTAGTGAGGCTAGTATTAAAGGAATTGCAATTAACTTTAAAAGTTTCACAAAGATACTTCCTAAAGGTTTAATCCAATCAGAAACAAATCCTTTGCCACCATCGATTTGCAACATTACAAACCCGAATACTAAACCTAGTACCATTCCTATTAAAATCTTCCAATGCAATGCTAGTTTTTTCATAAGCTACATTCTTGCAAAAGCAAGAATCTCATAATTAATTGTTAGTGTTTATCTATTGAATACTACTATAATTATTAGTATAAGGTTGATATAAAACAAAACACCAAAAAATTTGGCTTCTTTGGCTTGTTTCATTTTCTTTTCAAAACCATATTTCTTAAATCTCTTCTCTTCAATCTCATTAAAAGATTCTTTTGAAAACAATGTAGTTTTATCTTTTAATGGAAAAAAGAAAAAAGTTAACCACTCCTCTACTGTTAATGAAGCATTCTTACGCTTTTCCCTATTTTCTTCTTCTAAATTCAATACTATTTGATATTACCAATCACGAGACTCCTGTCTACGCAGAAGTGTGTAATCAGCCAAAACCAAGGCAGTCATTGCTTCAACAATAGGCACAGCTCTAGGAACTACACAAGGATCATGTCTTCCTTTACCTTGCATTTCTACAATATTACCAGAACTATCTAAAGCATCTTGTTTTTGTATAACAGTTGCCACAGGCTTAAAAGCCACTCTAAAGTAAATATCCATCCCATTACTTATACCTCCTTGTACTCCACCAGATAAATTGGTTTTTGTGCTTCCGTCTTCATTAAATAAGTCATTATGTTCACTACCTTTCATCTTAGATCCACAGAATCCACTTCCATACTCAAAGCCTTTTACTGCATTAATAGAAAGCATTGCTTTTCCAAGTTCTGCGTGTAATTTATCAAAAACAGGTTCTCCTAATCCAACAGGTACATTTTGTAATACACATGTAATTGTTCCTCCAATGGTATCACCTTCTTTTTTAATTTCTTGCACTTTAGCTATCATCTTTTCAGCTATAGCTTCATCTGGACAACGAATTGCATTAGATTCGATTTTTGAAAAGTCTAAATCTTGATAAGGTTTGTCAATAAAAATATCACCTACTGAAGATGTAAACGCATTTATTTTAATTGATGCAAGCATTTGTTTTGCTATCGCACCAGCAACCACACGAGATGCTGTTTCTCTAGCAGAACTACGTCCACCTCCTCTATAATCTCTTACACCATACTTCTTATCGTAGGTATAATCTGCATGACTTGGACGATACACGTCTTTTATATGTGAATAATCTTTAGATTTTTGATTGGTATTATGAATAGCGAATCCAATAGGAGTACCTGTAGTAACACCTTCAAAAATACCTGAATAGAATTCTACTCTGTCTGGCTCCTTACGCTGTGTAACGATTTTAGATTGTCCAGGTTTTCTGCGATCTAGTTCATTTTGAATGGCTTCAAAATCGAGTTTTAATCCCGAAGGACATCCATCTATAACTCCACCAATTGCAACACCATGAGACTCACCAAATGTGGTGAGTTTAAATAACTTTCCGAAGGAATTTCCTGCCATTAAAATAAAATTTTACGCTAAAATAAACGGAATATAATAGAAACAAAAATTGAAATACGATTAGTTTAATGAGATTGCCATACTTCGACTACGCTCAGTACAGGCAATTCTGCATTCTCACAATGACAAATATAGTTTGTGTTTTAGTAAGATTAACTATAGCAAAGCTTCTTTAAGAATGGTTATAGGATGTTTAGCTAATCTGCCAGTACCATCTTTAATTTGATGCCTACAACTTGTTCCATTTGCAGCAATAATGGTATCCTTTGAAGCCTTTCTAACCGCAGGAAATAATGTTTGTTCACCAATTTGCATACTAACATCGTAATGTTCTTTTTCGTAACCAAAACTTCCAGCCATACCACAGCAACCACTAGGAATGATGGTAACTTTATAATTAGCAGGAAGATTCAATATATCAAAACTAGACTTCTGATTGGCTAATGCTTTTTGATGGCAATGTCCATGATATTTTATAGACTTTGCTTCTTGTGTAAACTGATCTGGTTTGATATTTTCTAATTCAATTTCTTGTTGAATGAATTCTTCTATTAAAAAGGTGTGCTTTGCGATAAATTTAGCTGTCTCTTTATCATCAGCCAATTTCAGGTATTCGTCCTTAAAAGTTAAAATAGCAGAAGGCTCAATACCAACTAAATAAAAATCACTGTTTATTACATCTTTAAAGAAGTTAATATTAGTATTTGCAATTGCTTTAGCTTCTTCTAAAAACCCTTTAGATAAAAATGATCTTCCACTTTCTAAATGGCTTATTGGAAAAACATTGTAGCCTAAATACTCAAGTAATAGTTTAGAGTCTTCTGCAATAGGTGATTCTAAGTAATTTGTAAACTCATCGACATATAGAAATACCGTTTTTATAGGTTTGTCAAATGGCAAACTATCATCCAAGAATTCATTCTGATTATGGATACTAGAAAATGATTTCGTTATTTTAGGAAAACTACGTTTGGGATGAACTCCTAAAATCAACTTCATGTAGCCTGATACAAATTTGGTTTGAAACAAGCCATTATAAAAACTAGGAGCTCTCGAAGCCATTTTATTATATTTCGTAGAATTAGCAAAGAACTTATCCTTAAACTTAAATCCATTGGACTTTTGATACTGGTATTGAAATTCTGCTTTTAAACTCGCCACATCGACACTACTTGGACATTCGCTTGCACAAGCTTTACAGCTTAAACACAAATCGAACACCTCTTTAAGCTCCTCGTGGTTAAATTTATTTGCTTTATCTGAATTCGTTAAATAATCTCGTAACGCATTTGCTCTTGCTCTTGTAGAATCCTTTTCATTTCGTGTAGCTCTATAACTCGGACACATTGTGCCACCAAACTCTGGTAACTTCCTACAATCACCAGAACCATTACACTTTTCTGCTTCTCGAAGAATACCTTTTGAACTCGAAAAATCTAAAATGGTTTCTATTTCCGGTTCTTTTCTATCAATCTCATAACGCAAACTTTTATCCATCGGAAAAGCATCTACTACTTTCCCAGGATTGAAAATGTTATCTGAATCAAAAGCTAATTTAATTCTTTTTAGAATCTGATAATTAGCATCACCAATCATTATTGGAATAAACTCTGCTCTGACGATGCCATCACCATGCTCTCCAGACATTGAACCTTTATATTTTATAACAAGATTAGCCACATCATTAGTAATAGCTCTAAATAGCTTAACATCTTCAGATTTCTTTAAATCTAATATTGGCCTTAAATGCAATTCACCAGCTCCAGCATGTGCATAGTAAACCGCATTCTGGTCATAAGACTTCATTAAAGCTGTAAACTCTGAAATATAGTTATCTAAATCCTCAAGAGCTACTGCTGTATCTTCAATACATGCAACGGCTTTTTTATCTCCAATAATATTACCTAATAAGCCTAAACCTGCTTTTCTTAGCTCTAGAGCCTTATTGATATCGTCACCTTTTAAAACTGGAGCTGCATAGCTCAAGTTTAAGCTGTTTACAGTTTTTAAAAAGTCCTCTATTTCATTTTTAAGATTTTGAGAAGTTTCGGCCTTTAACTCGCACATTAAAATAGCAACAGGATTCCCTTCTATAAATTTTCTGTTAGCCTGTTGTGTTTTATTGTGCTTAGTAAGATTCAAAATAGAATCGTCCATCATTTCGCAAGTATGCAAATTGTGCAGCATTAGAGGCTTAACAGCTTTCATGCATTTCGCAATACTTTCAAAATGAAGTGCAACCATAGCACTTTCAGAAGGTGGTAATTCATCTAACTGAAGTGTGATTTCTGTCGTAAATGCTAATGTACCTTCACTTCCTACTAAAAGTTGACACATATTAAATTCTAAATTTGAATCTGAAAATATTTCAGATTTAATCAGCTCATCAATAGCATAACCAGTATTTCTACGGTGTATTTCGGGTTTTGGAAAGTTATCTTTTATCTGTTTCTGAACAATACCTGAATTCAATTCACTATAAATCGTTTTATAGATTTTACCTTCAAGGGTCTCTAATTTCTGCTTTTTCTGAAATTCTTCAATTGACATCTTAGAAAATTCAGCTTCACTAGCATCGCTGAGCAATGTTTTTAAATTTAAAACCTTATCTCGTGTGACTCCATATTGAATTGATGTGGTGCCAGAAGAATTATTACCAACCATACCACCAATCATACAGCGATTAGAAGTTGATGTGTTTGGTCCAAAAAATAAACCAAATGGCTTTAGATAATTATTTAATTCATCTCTAACCACACCAGGTTGTACAGTCACTGTTTTATTAGTTTTATTAACATCTAATATGCGTGTAAAATATTTAGATACATCCACCACAATACCATTTCCGACACATTGTCCTGCCAAAGATGTACCTGCTGTTCTTGGAATTAGTGATGTGTTATTAGTTTTTGCAAAATGAATCAATAGCTTTATGTCTTCTTTGCTTTTTGGTAATGCAACAGCAAGCGGTAATTTTCTATAAACAGAGGCATCTGTAGCATAGAGTTTTCGCATTAAATCATCATAATACAATTCTCCTTGGAGTTTGCCTTTTAATTGTTCTAATACTTTTTTATGACTCATTAAATTGTTAAAATATATTTATAAAACTATAAAGAATTCTAATATAAAAATGCTTTTGGCGTTATTTTTGTAAAGATTATAGAAATCAATAAAAAAACGTAATACAATGAAAAAATTAATTTTAACAACATTCGCTGTTTTTATCGGATTAGCATGTGTAAATGCGCAAGAAATAGCTGATAATGCTATTGGCCTTAGATTAGGTGATAGTGATGGTTTTGGTGCAGAAGTATCTTACCAACGTGCATTAGGTGACAATAATCGACTAGAAGTAGATTTAGGTTGGAGAAGTGGAAAAAGTTATGATGGCTTTAAATTAACAGGATTGTACCAATGGGTATGGGAATTAGATGGTGATTTTAACTGGTATGCTGGCGCAGGTGGTGGATTTGGCTCTTATAGCTTTGATAATGTGCCTAATGGTTTTGATGACAGTGAAACTTTTGCTTTTGTAGCAGGTGATGTTGGTATAGAATATAGTTTTGATATTCCTCTCTTGTTATCATTAGACTTTAGACCAGAAATTGGTTTTGGTGATTTTAATGATGATTTAGATTTTGATATCGCATTAGGTATTAGGTATCAGTTCTAAACTTAGAATGTAAATTATAAGACCACCTTAAACAAGGTGGTTTTTTTATACTTTTATATTAAAGTGTAAGCCACAAAAATTGCTTAATTTTACATCTCTAAAATGAAGTTTAATTAAATAAGATACCTGCTTTCGCAGGTAATACATATGAAAGATACTGCATTATCCTCTACACACGAAGCTCTTGGTGCAAAAATGGTTCCATTTGCTGGTTATAATATGCCTGTACAATACGAAGGTATTAATATAGAACACGAAACTGTTAGAAATGCTGTTGGTGTTTTTGATGTTTCTCATATGGGTGAATTTTTAATTGAAGGTCCAAATGCTTTAGATTTAATACAGAAAGTATCGAGTAACGATGTGTCTAAATTAGAGGTTGGAAAAGCACAATACAGTTGCTTACCTAATGATGATGGAGGTGTTGTTGATGATTTAATTATATATCAGGTCGAAGAAGAAACATATTTACTAGTTGTAAATGCTAGTAATATTGAAAAAGATTGGAATTGGATTTCATCAAAAAATGATGTTGGAGCTACAATGCGTGATTTAAGTGAAAACTATTCGCTACTAGCCATACAAGGTCCAAAAGCAGTCGAAGCTATGCAATCCTTATCGAGTTATGATTTATCTGAAATTAAATTCTACAATTTCGTAGTAGGTGATTTTGCAGGTATTGAGCATGTTATTATTTCTGCAACTGGTTATACTGGCAGTGGTGGATTTGAAATCTACTGTAAGAATACTGAGGTAAAACAAGTTTGGGATAAAGTTTTAGAAGCTGGTGCTGATTTCGGAATTAAACCAATTGGTTTAGCAGCTAGAGACACCTTACGTTTAGAAATGGGTTATTGCTTATATGGTAATGATATAGATGACAACACTTCTCCAATTGAAGCTGGTTTAGGTTGGGTCTGTAAATTCAATACAAACTTTACAAATAGCGAAGCTCTAAAAGCAGAAAAAGAACATACACCAGAACGTAAGTTGGTTGCTTTTAAATTAGATGATCGTGGTATTCCTCGCCAAGGTTATGATATTGTTGATGGTAGCGGAAAAACGATTGGTAATGTAACCTCTGGCACTATGAGTCCTAGTTTAGGCATTGGTATTGGCTTAGGCTATGTACCAAAAGTATTTTCTAAAATAGATAGTAAAATACATATTCAGGTACGTAAAAAAGCGATTCCTGCTACTGTAATAAAATTGCCATTCTATAAAGGATAGTTTGTTTATTTGGTGTTGAGAGATTCTATGAAGAAAGGTTTAAACAAACATCGTATACTTATACTTGGAGCTAGTGGCTATATTGGTAATACTATTTATAAGGAGTTAGGTCCTTATTTTAGAACCTACGGAACCTATCGCACTCCAAAAAAAGAATTTGAAAGCAACAAGCAGTTTTTTCAATATAATGTTGAAGAAGATGACGTTTACGAAATTCTTAATCTTTGCAAGCCTTCTATTATTATTTCTACTTTACGTGGTGATTTTAATGCACAAATTATAGCGCATCAGCATATCTCTGAATATGTGATTGCTACAGGTTGTAAAATTATTTTTCTATCATCAGCTAACGCTTTCGATGCTTATAGTAAATATCCAAGTTACGAGCATGACAAAACATTGAGTCATAGTATTTATGGTCATTTTAAAATAAAAATTGAAAACATGCTTTTGAGATTACCGAAAAAGCAAGTTGCAGTTATAAGATTACCTATGGTTTTTGGTGTTAATTGTCCAAGAATTCTAGACATTAAGCAGAACATTATAGATAAAAAAGCTGTAGAAGTATTCCCAAATTTAATAATGAATGTTACCCTAGATAAAAAAGTGACACAACAAATTCATTATATTATTAACCGAAACAAGCATGGCATCTTTCATTTGGGAAGTATGGATTTGGTACATCACGATGAGTTTATAAAAGACGTCATCGCATTTATTACCGAAAAAAAGATCTTATTAAAGCATGTTTATACCACTAACGAAGATCGTTATTTAGCAGTCTTGCCAAAGTTTAATAAATTACCTAAACACCTTCAAATTACAAGCCAGAAAGTTTTAGAAGAACTTCAGAAATAAGCTTGTAACCTACTTTATAATTTCTTAAATTTCGGCTAAACAATTCAAATATGAAATTAGATGAGTCTACTATAGAAAAGAAATTAATCCGTTATCCAGATTGGGATTATTACGAAAATGCAATCCATGCAGAATTTGAATTCGATAATTTTAAAGATTGTTTTAGCGCTATGAGTAGAATTGCTTTTGAGTGTGAAGCTCAGAACCATCATCCAAATTGGAGCAATGTGTATAATGTTTTAAAAATCTCATTATCTACGCATGATGCAGATGGTGTAACCAATAAAGATTTTAAATTAGCGGAAGCCATTGAAGCTATCGTAGAAGTTGAAGAATAAACTTTTGCAAAAACACTTATTTATTTAAATTTACCAAACTAAAATTTCACAACTATGGGAAGAGCTTTCGAATTTAGAAAAGCAAGGAAAATGAAGCGTTGGTCAGCAATGAGCAAAGCCTTTACACGTATAGGTAAAGATATTGTTATGGCTGTTAAGGATGGTGGACCAGATCCAGATAGTAATTCACGTCTTAGAGCCGTTATTCAAAACGCTAAGGCTGTAAATATGCCAAAGGCAAATGTAGAACGTGCTATAAAGAAAGCAAGTGAAAAAGGACAAGGTGATTACAAAGAAGTCCTATTTGAAGGTTATGCACAACATGGCATAGCAGTACTTGTAGAAACCGCAACAGATAATAATACTAGGACTGTAGCTAACGTCCGTTCTTATTTTAATAAAACTGATGGTAGCTTAGGCACATCTGGTTCTGTAGTCTTTATGTTCGATCATACCTGTAATTTTAAGATTAAGGGAGATGAGTTGGATATGGAAGAATTAGAACTAGAGCTTATTGATTTTGGTGTTGAAGAAATATTTGAGGACACTGATGAAAATGAGGACGGAGAGGAAGAAACTAGTGTAATGATTTATGCTCCATTTGAGAGTTTTGGAAACATTCAGTCGTATTTAGAAGAACACAAAATAGAAATCATTTCTTCTGGTTTTGAACGTATTCCGCAAGTAACTAAAGCTATAACAGCTGAGCAAGCAGAAGATGTTGAGAAACTATTAGAAAAGCTCGAAGAAGATGATGATGTGCAGAATATATATCATACTATGGAAGAAACTGCAGAATAGGTTTTAGATTTTATTTATAATAATTATGAGAGGGCTTCTGCCCTCTTTTTCTTTTAAGAAGACTAAAGTGTATCTAGTGGACTTTTTACATTTTTAATTGTAGATTCTGCCACATGTGTATATTGCAAAGTTGTTCTAATATTTTTGTGTCCTAGTAATTTTTGAATAATTCTAATATCTGTTCCATTTTCTAGCAAATGTGTAGCAAAACTATGTCTTAAAGAATGAACTGAAGCTTGTTTAGATATATTGGCTAATCGCATAGCTTTTTTGAGAACACTCCTTACACTATTTGGACTATATTGATTCTTTTGTCTGCCTTCAAATAAATAGATATCTGGTTTATATTCTTTAAAATAGAGCCTTAAAATTTTTAATAGATTTTTTGGCAACATTACTATTCTGTCTTTTTTTCCTTTAGCG
>NZ_JADGDZ010000076.1 GCF_016744625.1 Winogradskyella sp. | reverse complement strand
ATACAATACAATACAATACAATACAATACAATACAATACAATACAATACAATACAATACAAAAATTAAAATTATGATTGGATATTATATATTAATAGGAGCAATAGCTTTAGTAAGTTGGTTAGTAAGTAACCAATTGAAGCGTAAATTCGCTAAATATTCTAAAGTACAATTGCGTAATGGATTAACAGGTAGAGAGATTGCTGAGAAGATGTTAGCAGATAATGGCATTTATGATGTTGAGGTGATTTCTACTCCTGGTCAATTAACAGATCATTACAATCCTAAAAATAAAACGGTAAACTTAAGTGAGGTAGTTTACAATCAGGCTAATGCTGCATCAGCGGCTGTTGCTGCTCACGAATGTGGACACGCTGTACAACACGCACAAGCTTATAGTGCATTAGGGATGCGTTCTGCTTTAGTGCCAATTGTAAGCGTAACTTCTGGTATGTCAACTTGGGTTGTTTTTGGTGGACTTATTTTAGGTGCAGCAGCAGGTGTAGGCTTTGGATATTGGGTTGCTGTAGCTGGTTTAATAATGATGGGCTTTGCAACACTATTTAGCTTTATCACATTACCAGTAGAATATGATGCAAGTAATAGGGCTTTAGCTTGGCTAAAGAATAAAAACATGGTATCTCAAGAAGAATATAAAGGTTCTGAAGACGCACTTAAATGGGCAGCAAGAACGTATTTAGTTGCTGCCATTGGTTCACTTGCTTCATTATTATATTGGGGATTACAAGTCCTTGGTGGAGGTGACTAAGACACTCAAAACACATAAAACTAAAAGCTCTGAGAAATCAGGGCTTTTTTATTTAAAATCATAAACTTGTCATGCTGAACTTGTTTCAGTATCTCAAACAAAATTAGATGCCGCATCAAGTGCGGAATGACAAAATCAATCTTAATTTATTTAAAACTGCTCTTCAAGATTTACTAGTTTATTCTGAATAGCATAAACCACCAAACCAGCTACATTTTTAGATTCGGTTTTTAGTAGCAAATTGTTACGATGACCATCTACAGTTCTTGGACTAATAAATAATTTTTCGCCAATTTCGTTAGTAGTAAACTGTTTGCAAATAAGTCCTAAAACTTCTTTTTCGCGTTTTGTAAAATAACTTGTGTCAAAGCTCGATTTTTTAATTTTATCATCGTTATTTAGTAAACCTTCGTGTATAAATTTCATCACTTGAGGATCATAATAAAATCCTTTTTCTGAGACTTCGTTAATGGTTGTTAGCATTAATTTTGGTGTACTGTTTTTGGCTAAATAAGCGACTGCACCTATAGAAATCATATTAATTATAAAGGGCTTGCTAAAGTAACTCGTCAATGCAATGATTTTAATATCTGGAAATTCTTTTCGAATTAGTTTTGTTGTTTCTACACCATTTAAACCTGGCATTTTTAAATCTGTAATAACTATTTCTGGTAGCACCTCTGCAGTTCTTAATCCGTCCATAAGATGATTACCATCTTGAGCATCAAAAAGGACATTTAAGTTTTTTTCTTTAGTTAAAATAGAAATTAAACCTTGTCTAAAAAGTAACTCATCATCTGCAATTGCAATTGTAATTTTATTATCCATAAGGCTGACAATTTATAGTGAAAATACTTCCTGTTTTTTTTGAACTTTCGACAAAAAGTTGACCATTTAGAATAGCTACTCTACTTTTAATATTCTGTAACCCAATACCAGATTTCTTTTTGTTTTTATGAATATTGAATCCGACACCATTATCTTTAAAAGTAAGTATTAGACTATCATTTTCTTTTTTGAGTTCCATTTGTAGTACGTCTGCTTTACCATGCCTCAATGCATTATTAATAAGTTCTTGAGCTATTCTAAATAGATGAAGTTCATTACTTTTTTCTAAATGATCTAGTGAATCAATATTATGATTTATTTTAATAGATGTATTAGATGTAAACTCATCAAACAAT
Organism: Winogradskyella sp.; assembly: GCF_016744625.1. Lineage (GTDB taxonomy): Bacteria > Bacteroidota > Bacteroidia > Flavobacteriales > Flavobacteriaceae > Winogradskyella. Next base: position 15,119 of record NZ_JADGDZ010000076.1, on the reverse strand, counting down.
TCTTCTAGAGCAACTTTTAATCCAAATTTATCTAGAATTGGAGGCATCAACTCATGTGCTATTTTGCGAGCACTTTCTAAGGTACGCGTTGTAATATCTAAAATGTGATTGAGTGCCTCTTTTTGCTCACTATTAATAGATACATCATCTAATAATACATTGGTTGTTAAACTCACTACATTTAATTTTGAGCTAATCGCATCGTGCAAATCTTGTGCAATTCGACTCCGTTCTTTCTCCTGAACCTTAATAGTAGTTTGTAATATTTTCTTTTGATGGTCTAGTTTAATATTAACCTTTTCAACTTCTTTTTCTATTATTTTTTTCCTTGAGTAATAGAAAAATAGAATCAGGCCTAAAGTAACAAGGACTAAAAAAATGATACTATAAACAAGTGCTCCTATTATTTGCTCTTGACTGGCCGAAAACTGATTTTCCATTGTATCAAAATTAAAGTTAAATAAACGACATAAAGAACCTTATTTATTAGATATATATTTCTAACAGCACTATTCATATCTGCAATGGCTAAAAAATTGCCTAATATAAATATAAGCGTACTTGATGTAATATATATTAGGATGCCTGCATTTATTATTAAATAATTACTAGTTTTATTTAAAGAATTATACAAATGAATAATGGCATAAACAACTATAGGTAGAGAAGTTATAAATATTTCAAATATGTTAAAATGAAAAAATAGTTGAGGGTTTATCATATACTGAAAAGACAATACTATAAAAATCAAGAGTATGACAGCTACTACATACCTTTTCTGCTTTTTATTAAATAACGAATGATAAAACAATGATAGAAGTAAGAATTGACTAATAAAATAAACATGTGATAGATATAGATTATTTATCTTATATAAAGCAAGAAGCCATGCTGAAAATGAAATTAAAAATGAAATAAGTAAATACCAACTAAAATACTGATAAGCTATAGGTTTTTTATAAAATCTATAGCTTATCATGTATAGAAGCATATTAATAAAGATTAATAATATTCCTAAATACTCAAAAATATCGTCTACAATCTTCATTTAGAAATTTAAGGAACCTTATGGAATAGAGAACTATTTGGGTCGCATTCAGCAGGACATGGCGTTGTAAAGTCGTATACACCACTTCCTATTAATGGATCACCAACTAGATTCTCACAAGAAGTTGTAGTTTTTTTTCTATTGGCAACAATGTCTTCCCAAACCACACCTTTTTTTATGGTACCAACCATAAGCAGTTTTTCTTCTCCCTTATCTAAAGCAACATAAGCTCTAATTTTAGAAGTCGTTGGATTCGCACTTATAACACCGTTTGCATCGGTAGTTACTTTTAATCCCATTTCTTGAAAGCAAACTAATAAATCATCTACAGGAATTAAGAATGCTTTTGCATGCTTTGGATATTTTGTTTGCCAATCTAGTGTCCACGTTTCTGCATCTTTGATGCCAATTGGAATAGGTATTGGTACTCCCATAATTTTTAAAATTTAATTGGTTAATAATGTTTAAAGCTACTCAAATAGAATTAAAAAAAAGGATTAATATGTGAAAACGGGTATTTCTACGTGATTTCAACATAAAGTGATTTTGCGGTTAAATTTATTAAGATTAAAAGTGACATTTGTAATCTATTAACCAATTAAAAATTAAATTATTATGGAACAACTCATGGGACAGATTATGCTATTTGGTGGCAATTTTCCGCCGAGAGGTTGGGCATTGTGCGATGGGCAATTATTACCAATTGCAAGTAACTCAGCATTATTCTCAATTTTAGGAACCACCTATGGAGGTGATGGTAGAACAACATTTGGATTACCAGATTTAAGAGGACGTGCAGCAGTTCATGCTGGGCGCGGTCCTGGACTTTCTCCTATAGTTAGAGGACAAAAATTAGGTGCAGAAAACGTAACTTTAACAGTACCAAATATACCGTCTCACAGTCATGCAGGTGCTGGTCTTACGGTATCATTAGGATGTAATGAAGATGATGGAAACTCAGATGAGCCTTCTGGAAAAAACTTTGGTATTGCTCAGTCTGGTACGCCTTATAATTCGCAACCTAACGACGCATCATTTGGCGGAGGAACAGTAGCAGGTAATACGGCACCAACAGGATCAAACCAAGCCTTTAATGTTAGAAACCCATTTACAGGTGTAAATTATATTATTGCTTTAACAGGAATTTATCCATCGAGAAGCTAAGGTTTACTTCTTTTTAATGCAATTATTAATCAATTTTTTAAAATCAAATTATTATGGAACAATATATAGCACAAATTATGATGTTTGGTGGCAATTTTGCACCAAGAGGTTGGGCGCTTTGTGACGGACAATTATTAGCAATTTCACAGTACCAAGCATTATTCTCATTAATAGGAACTACCTATGGTGGTGATGGTAGAACAACATTTGCATTGCCCGATTTACGAGGACGCGTTCCTGTTCATCCTGGAAGTGGTCCAGGGCTTTCTAGGGTAACTTGGGGAGAAAAATCGGGAGTAGAAAACGTAGTTTTAACCACACCTAATTTGCCATCTCACAGTCATGCAGGTACTGGTCTTACGGTATCATTAGGATGTAATGAAGATGATGGAAACTCAGACGAGCCTTCTGGAAAAAACTTTGGTATTGCACAGTCTGGTACGCCTTATAATTCGCAACCTAACGACGCATCATTTGGCGGAGGAACAGTAGCAGGTAATACGTCACCAACAGGATCAAACCAAGCCTTTAATGTTAGAAATCCATTTACAGGTGTAAATTATATCATTGCATTAGATGGTATTTTTCCTCCTAGAAGTTAATACAATACATTTTTAATGTATCAATTTAAACTTAAGACTTTTGCTCTAACACGTTATTTATCATTTATTCTTACGCTAGGTAGCAAAAGTCTTGAGTTATAATGCCATGTATCTGATATTTAGTGCATTTAATTTAATCAAAAACAACCCGAACTATTATGAAAATAAAACTACTTTTTTTTACATTTTTACCATTAATTGCATTTGCTCAAATAGGTACTAATTTTAACGAACCTTTTGGTGGTTCGGGAAATTTTATAGACGCTAATACAACAGCGCATCAACTGGTAAATCCGCCAAATCCTGGTCCTACAGTAGATTATACTTACTCAGGGTCAGAACTTGGTTTTACAATATTATGGACTCCAACCAGAACAGGAGCTTCTGCCAGTAGTGCTTTATCAGATGGTGATAGTATTGGTGTTTACAGTGCCGCTGGAGTTGACAGTCAAACTAATTTCTTAAATGATACTCCTTATACTAACGGACAGGCTATGGTCTTGGATGATCCAGATGGTTCATTAACAGTCACATTTGATGGTGTAAACTTATCAGATACCTCTAATCCTCGTTTACAAATGGATTTATGGGCGAGACCTACAAGTTGGGAAATCTCAGATGGTGCAAACGATCGTATTTATATTGTATTAGACATAGATAATGGTGCATCTACAGCTGTTATTATAGATACAGATGGTGGAGGCTCAGGTGGAGGTACAGGCGGAGATGTTGATTCATATTTATATAATGGATCTTCAATAGAAGGTGTTGTTACCAATATAGATTTTGATTTAAGTCCATATATAGGAAGTTTAGTGAAGTTAATCATCGAATTTGATAGTAATGCAGCAACTGAAGAAATAATTTTAGACAATATTTCATTTACCGAAGGTGCAATAGATAATACGCTTTCTGTTTCTTCAGTAAGCTTAGATACTACTATTAGTATTCTTCCTAATCCATCTAATGGTAATATTACGATTAAAAATGCAGGAGTAGCTATAGATAAAGTTATAGTTACAGATACTAATGGTCGTACAATTTCATCATATGATTTAAATGGAATAACGGTTGATAAAGAACTTGATTTTAGTTCTTTAGTATCATCTGGTATATACTTTGTAAGTATTTATTCTGGAGATAGAACTATGGTGAAGAAACTAATTATTAATTAATAAACTGATTAGGTATAGTTTAAAAAAGCTCTAAGAAATAAATAGAGTTTTTATATGCTTTTGAAACTAAACATTTAAAATAACAAGTTGTTTGTCGTTTATTTTTACGATAGATAGAAAAAATCTTGAGTAATGACGCTATTTGTTTGATGTTCAGTACATTTACTTTAATCAACTAAAACACCATGCTATTATGAAAACAAAATTACTTTTATTTATTTTTATTATGAGTTTTATGCTAAGCATACAACAAACTCAAGCGCAAACCTTGTCACCAGGAGATATTTCTATTTTTTGGTATCAAGCAGATACACCAGATAAGTTTGCATTTACGACATTCGTAGAATTAAATGCAGGCACCGAAATTATATTTACAGATTGCGGTGCTGTGCCTGGAGGTACTTTTGACCCTCTTGGTTGTGGCGAAGGTGCAACTGTATATACAGTGCCAGTTGGTGGTATTCAAATTGGAGAAGTTGTTCTTTTTGATGATGCAAGTCCAGCACCAGAATTTTCTGATTACGGAGGGGATGCTATAATTAATGGCTCTTCTGGTCTTGGGGTGTCAACAGGAGGAGATTCAATCACTGTAATACAAGGAACTGGAGTAAGTCCTTCTTTTATCTTTATGATAAATGGAGCTTCTACTGGGTTTACTGGAGATGATACTAGCAGTACAACAGAAACTAACTTATTTACAGGACTAACTGATGTTGGATTGCCAAGAACCGCTGTAGGAGTTGGTGCTGGTCCAGGAGCTTCACAAGAATTTGATAATGCTATTTATAATGGTACTTATACTTTTGCTACTATTAATGACGCTAAAATTGCTTTAACAGATCCTGCAAATTACATTGGTGTTAATACAATTACTACTGCGCCATATCCAACTTTGGTGGCTGCAATACCAACTAAATTAACAATTACATCGCTTTCTACTGATGAGTTTGAATTGGGTAATTCAATTGTTGTTACACCTAATCCTTCTAATGGTAATATTACTATTAAAAATTCTGGTGTAGCTATAGATAAAGTTGTTGTAACAGATGTTAATGGTCGTACAATTTCATCTTACGATTTACAAGGCACAACAGTTGGTAAAGAACTTAATTTAAGCTCTTATGTATTATCTGGTATGTATTTTATGAGTATTTCTTCAGGAGACAGAACAACTGTGAAGAAACTAATCATTAAATAATTTAGAATAAAATTTTTATTTAAAAAAAGCCCTAGAATTTCTAGGGCTTTTTTTGTTTTATCTGCTTTAATTTAAATCATTTCAATTAGCTTTGAGTTCTATTTTTTATATAAATGACAGTTCTTAATAGTTTTAAAAGCATATTATTTAAGCAAAGGAAATCATTTCTGTATGTATTGTTTCTTTTTGGTGCATATACTGGTTTTGTACAAGCACAAAATCAAAATTTGAGATTTCTAGACTCAGCATATAATTATTCAACTTTTGATTATAAGGCTGCGAACGCTTATTTGGATTCTATACCTAAACCAATAGAAAAGAGTTTAAAAGATAATTTAGCGAAGTTTTATATGACTCAAGGGTTTATTTATGATATATCTAATAAGCCATCAAAACAATATCAAAGCTTTATTCAGGCTCTTAAATATGCCGAAATAGAAAAAAATTACGATATAGCTGGCGATGCTTCTATAGAACTTTTTGCGAACCTTTATTCAATAAAAAAGGATTCAGCCTCATATAGTTATTTAGATAAGGCTAATTACTATTTTGAATTAGCAAAAAATGAATCCGGACTTCTAGATGTTATACAAATGCCTGCCTATGTAAAATTAATTAATAAAGAACATAAAGAGAGTAATGCTTTATTACTAAAACATTTAGATAAATATAAAGCGGTTGATGATACTTCATATTATTACTTATTTGCGTTGAATATGCTGATAGTAAATTATATAAGCATAGGAGATATAAATAACGCCTTAAGATATACTAAAGAATTTAACCTTTTAAAAGATGCATATGATATTATTGAGGATAATTATTCTTTTTATCTGTGTAGCATTAATATGGCATTTGCTGATTATTATTATTATGATAATGAAATTTTAGATTCTTCATTACATTATTTAAACAAAGCAGAAAAAACAAGAAGTGCTATGAGTTATATATATGTAAAAGATTATTATAAATTAAGATCTATAGTACATCAAAGTTTGAATGAAATCAGTATAAGCCATATGTACTTAGATTCATTGTCTTCTTTTAATGAAGAAATGGTAGAAAAGGCTTTAGATGTTAGTATACAGACTGGAAATACAATAGCTCAAACAAGATTAGATTTAATTAATACAAATAAAAAAAGCAAAACGAACAAAATCTTATTTTTAGTTTTCTCAGGCTTATTTTCTGGCTTACTCATTTTTTACTTTTATAATAGAAAAAGACTTAAAGCTAAGGTTGATAAATTAAAGAATGTTTTGCCTGAAGTAACTTTTTTAAGAAAAAATCAAGAACAACTAAATGCGAAACTTAATAGTGTTTCTCATTATTTGGAGGATTTTAAAAAAGAGGTTAAAGAGATATCTGGAATAAAAAATGTACCTGAACAGAAAGACAGAATTAAAGATTTATATAATAATGTACTTATTAAATCATCTGACCTTTATAAAAATGGAGATACGCACTTAGGAATCATTAATGGTCTTAACTCCAAGTTTTTTGCACAATTAAAAAACAGTTATCCAACTTTAAATCAATCCGAATTAATTGTCTGTTATTATTTGGCAATGGGATTTAAAAATAAAGAAATAGCGCATTTTTTAAACTTATCAGTTAGAGGAGTTGAGAGTAAACGTTACAGAGTTTCTAAAAAAATGAATTTGGTTAATTCTGGTGAAACCTTAACGCAGATAGTTGATAAGGTTTTGAAAAATAGTTCAGAGTAGCCTTTAAACCCTTAATACTTGTTTTTTAACTGTTGCAGTAGTCATGCAGTAGTTTAATTTTAGTTATTCTTCAGCCTATATTTCAAATTTGTGTTTGAACTAATCATAAATCAAATCAAACATGACATTGAAAACTACTTTTAAAACATTTCAATTAATTATAGCTACATTAATTGTAGGTGTTTCAACGCAAGCCCAAACAATAGACTACAAATCCTTGAGTAGTGAAACAAACTCAAATTTTCACCAAATAGTTGAACAAACAAGACAAGAGTTTAATGCCTTACATGCATTAGGTAATTTAACAAGAGCAGAGCGAAAAGCTGAAAAGCAATTTGAAAGATGGGTATATGCTTGGAAAGACAGAATAAATACTAATGGTTCTTTTCCAGATGCAGAAAATCTAGAAAAATATAAAGAGGAGGCACTTAGATTACAATCCCAAAACCAATTTCAACAGAGAATGTCAACGACATGGACTCAAGTTGGACCTGTAGCGAATCCAACAATTAATGGCTATGCTGCTTTTCCAGGAAAAGGAAGAGTGAATGTTGTGGCAGAAGACCCAACAAATACACAAATATTGTATGCTGGATCAGCTGCAGGTGGTATTTGGAAAACAATTGATGGTGGTTCAACATGGGCACCAAAGTCAGACAATCTTGCAGGTATTGGTGTTACAGATATCCTTGTAGATCCAAGTAATACTAGCATTATTTATATGGCAACGGGAGATGAGGATGCTGAACATATATCATCGATTGGACTGTTTAAATCTACAGATGGAGGTGACACCTGGTTGCCAACTGGGTTAACCTTTGCGCTAAGCGATAATGAATATATAAGAGACATAGCATTTGCACCAGGTAGTAGTACTAAACTATTTGCACTTACAAATGACGAAGTTAAAATTAGTACTGATAGTGGAACAACCTGGACAAATGCAACCATAAGTACAGGTTTTATTGAAAAATTTCAAACTATAGTGTTCGACCCAAATGATGCGACCAAAGTAATTGTTTCTGATTATTGGAATGGTTTATATTCATCAACAGACTCAGGGAGTAGTTTCACAATTCACTCTACTTTTGGTGGAGGAGGTAGTAAGGATGTTCTAAAATTAGTAACAACTCCAAACGATAATGATTTTTTCTATGCGATAAGCCAAAATGGTGAATTCAGAAAATATAGATTTGCAATAAATGATACGGCTGCAGACTTAATAAGTACAACTATAATTGCTGGATATAATTCTCAAGGAGGATATAATATTTGCGCTGCTATTTCTCCGACTAATAAAAATAATATTGTTGTCGGTGGTGTGAGAGGTTATAAATCTATTGATGGAGGAGCCACCTTTGCAGTACTTCTTAATCCATATAATAATCCACCAGGTGTAGGGTTTTATGTGCATCCAGATCATCATCATATGTCTTTTTTACCTGATGGTGATACTGTATTTAATGGACACGATGGAGGTGTACATAGAGGATCTTTTACTGGTAGTCCGACTTGGACAGATTTATCTCCAGGATTAGTAATTACGCAACCTTATAATATTGCAATTACACAATCAGCAAGTGGTGATGATTTTATGATGGCAAACCAAGATAATGATGGGTTCTCTAAAGTACTTAAAGATGGTACAAGGCAATGGGTTTCTGCAGTAGCTGGAGACGGAACAGCTGCAGGGATAGATTATAATACACCAGACACAAGATATTTAGGAGGAACAAAAGGTGCTTTATATAGAACGGACGACGGTTATGCGTCTAGTTATGATTCTTCTACAACAATTTTATCTAATGATACTAATGCAGCCTTTGTGTCGCCTATGGCAGTTCATCCAACTTCACCAACAACCATATATGCTGCACATAATGATGTAAAAAGGTCAACTGATAGAGGTGATAATTTTACGGCTTTAAACTCAGGATTAACAACTGTAGATTTTATTGATGTTACAACTAATGGTTCTTCTACAAGAATTTATGCTATTAGTGAAGATGGAACTGCAAAGCGAAGCGATGATGATGGATCTAATTGGATAACAATTTCGCCACCAGTTGGACTAACGTTTAATAGTTTTTCAGCAATGCCAAATACAACTACTGTTTTTGCAACTACTAAAGGATATCAGACAGGAAAAAAAGTATTTAAGTCTGTAAATAATGGTGCAACTTGGACAAATATAAGTGATGGGTTACCAAATATTATCATGAAAAAAGTTGCTGCAAAAGTAGATGCTACTGATGAAACATTGTTTCTAGGAACAGAACTAGGTGTTTATTGGAAAAATAATACCATGACTAACTGGGAAAAGTTAGAATCTGGGTTACCTAATGTAATTATATCTGATTTAAAAATAAATTACACAGATCAACTTTTATATATAGGTACATTTGGTAGAGGTATGTGGAGTAGAAGTATTAATAGCGGCACTTTAGGAGTAGATGACAGTAAATTTGAGACTGCTCTTAATTTGTTGTTATTCCCTAATCCAGTAGCTTCAAATGGAGATATAAACTTAAAAATTTCTTCAACATATTTAAATGAAGATTTACAATACGCCGTGTTTAATTTTGTAGGTGGTCTTGTAAAAGAAGGCAATATTGATAGTGAATTAACAACAATAAACACTAAATCTTTGGCTAGCGGAGTCTATTTAATTAGAGTGAATAGAGGTACTCAATCCATAGTTAGAAAATTAATGATTAAGTAATTTATTGTTTAAGACATCTATATATATCATAATGCTTTTAACTTTCTTTGGTTGTAAATCAATAGGAATAAAGAATGTAATTAAGCAAGAAAAAGTTTCGGGAGTACCATTTGGTACTTCCGAAACTTTTATTTATATAAATTTAAAGGTGTATGATTTAGTTAATATTAATACTATTTATATTGGAGAGAAGTCTAACAGAATTGAAAATTATTCACTGTACGATTTATCTAATGGAATGATTCTAAATCCAAAAGAAATACTAAAAAAGGGAAAGTACTATATCCAAATAGCATCATCTAATAATAACTTGTTTAATAATTCTGATGAAATTTATCTAACATATTATAGTTATGGAAAACTAAAAGTCATAAAGAGTTTCATTAAAATAAGTGATGACTTACTTATGAAATCACATATTAAATCTTAATCTGTCTATTAATCTGTTGCTGTAAAGAAATAAAGGTTTCAGTCCTAGAAACTCCTTTTATACTCTGAATTTCAGAATTAAGCACATGCATTAAGTGCTCATTGTCTTTAGATAAAATTTTAATAAAAATGCTCCAATTCCCTGTGGTATAATGACATTCGATTACCTCAGGAATTTTTTGTAATTGTTTTACAGCTTCTGGATTACTAATAGCTTTATCTAAATAAACACCAACAAAAGCCATGGTAGTATAACCCAAGACTTTTGGGTTGATAATAAATTTTGAACCAGCTAAAAGCCCTGATTTTTCAAGCTTTTTAAGACGTTGATGAATAGCTGCGCCAGAAATACCAACATTACGTGCAATTTCTAGAATAGGCGTTCTAGCATCTGCCATAAGTGCTCGAAGTATCTTTTTATCAATACCATCGATATAAATACCTTTATCGTTAACCTTCATGTGTAATTTGCTTTAAATTCGAAAGTTAAAAATAAGAAAACGATTTCAATTTGAAATTTTTAATTCAAATAGTTTAAATATTTAAAGGATTATAGCCTAAATAAGAAACCTCTTTCTCATTAAACACAACTCCATGTGTTTCAAGTTCTTCAAGAATAGGTGTGTAAACCTCTTTTGTAATTGGAATTTGAACACCAGGTGTTTTTATTTTTCCATTAAGAATTGCCATAGTTGCAATAGCAACTGGTAAACCTACAGTTTTAGCCATAGCTGTATATGTTTGGTCTTCACCAAGAGTTACCATTGTAGCATCAATCTGATGCTTTTTGCCATTAAGTTCATAGCCAAACTTATGATACATTACAATCATGTCCTTGTCTTCTTCACTTAAAGTCCAATTATCCATAAGTATTTTTTGAAGAATTTGGGCTGGTGTGGCTTTGTCTAATTCGACCATTTTTTTAGCATTGAAAATATCTAACTCTAAAAACTTTTCCCAAACAATATCATCCTGATCTATTTTTAAAGCATGTCTAAATTTTAGTTCAACAGAATCTGTTGGACTATATGGTAAAAATGCATTTACAAAATCACGATAACTCATATTTGTACTGTCATCAATGGTGTAACTGTCATCAGTCATTCCTAATTGCACAAAGACATGCCAAGCTCTACTAAAACCAACACGTCGCATGGTTCCGCGATAGAGTGTTTTTGCATGGTCTAAACCATAAACATGTTGATATTTTAGAGAATCTCTGTTTGCATAAGCTTCAAAACGTCCATAACCTTCTACATCTAAAAATTCAGTACGTCTAAATAATCGGTCATAAGGAATGTATTTAAATTGGCTTTCTTGCAAAAACTTAGCGGCTCCACCTTGTCCTGCAACAACTACATTTCTTGGATTCCATGTAAATTTATAATTCCAAAGATTATTATCACTTTCTGGTGCTACTAAACCACCAGTAAAAGATTCGAACAAAATCATTTTGCCTCCTTTATCTCTGATATTATCAATCACTTGCATCGCGCTCATATGATCAATGCCTGGATCTACACCAATTTCATTCATAAAAATGAGACTATTGGCTTTTGCATCATCATCTAATGCCTGCATTTCTTTACTGACATAAGACGCTGTAACCATGTGTTTTTTATAGGTTATACAGTCTTTCGCCACTTCGATATGAAAACGTGCTGGTAACATAGAAATGACAACATCTGCATTTTTAATAGCAGAAATACGTGACTCAGAATTAAATACATCGAGATGAATAACCTGTGTATTTGTATGATTTCCAATGAGTTTTTTAGCATTATCTACATTAAGATCACCAATAGTAATATGAAGGTTTTCTGATTGAGATTTATCTAGTAAATATTTTATAAGGTATGATGACGATTTTCCGGCGCCAATGATTAAAATCTTTCGCATTATAACTAATTTTGTAAAGCACGAAAGTAATAAATACAGAAGCCATTAAAAACCAAAAATGAACTTTAATATGAACAAAAAATTATTAATTACCGGAACCGTTTTAGGGATTTTAGGAATCATTTTAGGTGCTTTCGCTGCACATGGTTTAGGGAAGTTGGTTGATGCTGATGCTGTTAAGTCATTTGAGACTGGTGTACGCTATCAAATGTATCATGCATTGTTATTTTTAATTCTTGGTAGTACTTCTTTTATAAGTTTAAAATCAAAAAAAATTGTATTTTATTTAGTGCTGATTGGTCTAGTTTTCTTCTCAGGCTCTATTTATGGGTTAGCGACAAATACACTTACAAGCTTTAATTTTAAGAGTATTGCCCTGATTACACCAATTGGTGGATTATTATTAATAACGGCTTGGATGGTGATGTTAATCGGCATAATAAGAGGACAGGTCGATTAATGCTATTCCACAGTGCTGTTTTAAAATAAAGTTATAGTTTTGCATACTAAAACAACACTAAAATTATGGTAAACCATACATCATCAACGAAAACGATTTCGTTAGATCAATACGGCATTAAAAACGCTAAAGTCAACTATCAATTATCTTCAGACCAACTACATGCTGAAACAATTTCTAAAGGGCAAGGAGTAGAATCTTCTTCTGGTGCTATAGCAGTTAATACAGGTGAGTTTACTGGTCGTTCTCCTATGGACAGATTTATTGTTAAGGATACAATTACTGAAGATAAAATTTGGTGGGGAAATATCAACATTCCGTTTGAGAGTGATAAATTTCAAAAGCTTTATGACAAAGTCGTAGATTATTTATCTGAGAAAGAAGTCTATGTTAGAGATAGCTATGCTTGTGCTGATGAAGACTACAAGTTAAATATTAGGGTTATTAATGAATACCCTTGGAGTAACATGTTTGCTTATAATATGTTTTTACGTCCAACGGAAGAAGAATTAAAAGATTTTTCACCAGAATGGACTGTAGTAAACGCTCCAGGTTTTATGGCAGACCCAGAAGTTGATGGCACACGTCAGCATAACTTCGCAATTTTAGATTTTACACGTAAAATTGCTTTAATTGGTGGAACTGGTTATACAGGTGAAATTAAAAAAGGTATTTTTTCTGCATTGAATTTTATCCTTCCTGTATTTAAAAACACCTTGCCAATGCATTGTAGTGCCAATGTAGGTGAAGATGATGATACTGCTATTTTCTTTGGTTTATCCGGAACTGGTAAAACAACACTTTCTACAGATGCAAATCGTAGTTTAATTGGTGATGATGAACATGGTTGGACAAAAGAAAACACTGTTTTTAATTTTGAAGGTGGTTGCTACGCTAAAGTTATTAACCTCTCTCAAGAACAAGAGCCAGAAATTTACGATGCTATTAAAAAAGGAGCCATTCTTGAAAATGTAATTTTAGACGATAAAGGAGCTGTTGATTTTGCAGATACATCTATCACACAAAACACAAGAGTAAGTTATCCTATTTACCATATTGATAATATTAGAAAACCGTCAACAGGTCAAAACCCAAAAAACATATTTTTCTTAACGGCTGACGCATTTGGTGTTTTGCCTCCAATTTCAAAGTTGACTCCAAGTCAGGCTGCATATCACTTTATTTCTGGTTATACAGCTAAAGTAGCTGGTACTGAAGCAGGTGTCGTAGAGCCAGTGCCAAGTTTTTCAGCATGTTTCGGTGCACCTTTTATGCCTTTACATCCTACAGAATATGCGAGGATGTTAAGTGAAAAAATGTTAGAAGCTGGTGTAAATGTATGGTTAGTAAATACAGGTTGGACAGGTGGTCCTTACGGAGTAGGAACGCGTATGAAATTAAAATACACAAGAGCTATGATTAATGCAGCCTTAAATGGCGATTTAAGCGATTATACTTACGAAAATTATCATATCCATTCGGTATTTGGAGTGGCGCAACCAAGAACTTGTCCTGGTGTGCCAACAGAAGTATTGAGCCCAAGATCAACTTGGAATGATGATGATGCGTATTACAAAATGGCATTTATACTGTCTAATGCATTTAGAGAGAACTTTAAGAAGTTTGAGTCTTATGCGTCTGAAGAAGTTAGACGTGGAGGTCCTCAACGCTATGCGTTTTAAACTAGAAGATAATAAAGTGAAAAAGCGATTCAATTTAGAGTTGCTTTTTTTTTTGGAATCAACATAAACTATAACTACTTGATTTTAAATTATTTAAACAATTAGGTGTAATTTTAGCAAACATTTTCTATATTAGGTTTTTATTTCCTAACAAATGAAAAGATATACACACATCATATTACTCTTAGTAATGGGACAAATCTGTAGTGCGCAGATAAAAGTCGATTACAATATTTACTTGTTGCTTAATTCCGATTCGAAACAAATGAATGTTGTGGTAAAGAAAATAAGTGACACTGTCCAGATTAAAACATTCAGTTTTTCGAAAGCTATTTCTGCTGAGAATTTTAAGTATAATTTATCTATAGATAAAAATGGTAAAATCATCAAGGGTTTAAAAAAACCTGCTACTAATAAAAAAGATGGTAAGATAAGACTGCATCATTATTCTTATATACACAGTGCAGTGTCTATAAATGATCTATCAGATTATAATGTCATTAATTATGATGATTTTATGGATGCCGAGTTTAAAAGTTTCAGTAAAATTCTTCGAAAGGCTGATAAAATCTATATTATAGATATGAAAGAAAATAAAGAAGATTCTGGTGGATATAAAGCTTATGAGGTTACCTTTTAAAAAACAAAAACCCCAACTGAAATTTCAATTGGGGTTTTTTATATTCTGTTAGTTTTAAAAACTATTTTCCTTTATTAACGGAGTTTATATATTTCTTTAAAGCCATAGTCATTGATGGTGTTTCTGGTGTTGGTGCAGCAATATCTACACGCAATCCTTTTTCCTTAACAGCTTTTACGGTTGTATTTCCGAATACAGCAATCCGAGTTTCTTTTTGCTCAAAATTCGGAAAATTATAGAATAAAGATTCTATACCAGAAGGACTAAAGAATACCAAAATATCATAATAAACATCAGCTAAATCAGATAAATCACTAATTACAGTTTTATAGAATGTAGCTTGTTTCCATGTCACACCTAAATTGTCTAAGGC
>NZ_JADGDZ010000075.1 GCF_016744625.1 Winogradskyella sp. | reverse complement strand
GCTTTAGTGTTTAAAAATCCTTTCTTTTTGTATTTGTTAGTGAGATAGTTTTTGGTTGTGGCGATAAGGTTTTCAGTAATTTTTTGACCAGTTTTAAGATTGTTTTCGTCTATAACCTCTTCTTTTTTACTTTTTCTCACTCCTTCTATACTAAGGTCTTTAAGCTCTGGTAAATCGATAAGTTTAATTTCTAAATTAGCTGAATTGCCATCAATATTGGTGACATATATATCGATGCTACTAAATAAATTAGATTTCCATAGTGTTTTTACAGCATTTGCTATTTTTTCTCCACCAACTTGTATTTCTTCATTCTTTCTAAGCTTGGAGTAAGCAATAATAGTTTGTGCACTAAAGTTAGTGTTTCCTGTAACCGTAATTTCTTTAATTAAGTATTTTTCTCCACCTTCAATTTGAGCATTACTTGCTATTGAATATGTGAAAAGTAATACAGTGCAAATGAGTTTAGTAAAGGTGTTCAATACTGTTTTATTAGGTAAGTTGTTCGCTTGTTTTTCCAAATCTTCGTTCTCTGTTTTGATAATTTATAAGCGCTTCATATAGATCCTCTTTTTTGAAATCTGGCCATAAAATATCTGTAAAATATAATTCTGCATAGGCTATTTGCCAAAGCAAAAAATTACTAATCCGTTGCTCACCACTTGTGCGAATAAGTAGGTCAACATCTGGTAAATTTTGCGTGTAAAGATGCTTATTTATAATGGATTCGTCAATACTTTCTGTAGAAATTATATTATTTTTAACTTTAAGTGACAATTCTTTAATAACATTAACAATTTCTTCACGAGAACCATAGCTTAATGCTAAAGTTAATGTCATATTTGTATTATTTTTTGTTTTCTCTATAACATCTAAAAGTTCTTTGTGTGCTTTTTTAGGTAAGTCACTTAAGTTTCCTATTGCAGATAACTTTATGTTATTGTCTTGTAAGGTCTTTATTTCTTTTTTGAGAGACTTTACTAAAAGCTTCATTAAGGTTTGTACTTCTAGTTTTGGTCTGTTCCAGTTTTCTGTAGAAAAAGCATATAAGGTTAAGTGCTTAATACCTAATTCGGCACTAGTTTCAACAGTTTCTCTAACAGATTTTGTGCCGTTTTCATGACCAATAACACGCATAAAACCTTGCTGTTTTGCCCAACGACCATTTCCATCCATAATAATTGCTATATGGTTGGGAAGCTTCTCTTTATTTATTTGTTCTTTAAGACTCATTTAAAAATTGCAATAACAAGGTCTTCTACCAAAGGTGTAAGTTAATGTAATTCCTGAAAATACATACCAATCATTACTATTAGTATTCCCAAAACTAAATTGTTCTCTAAACTTATTATCTGGAACACTACCATCTAATTCGTCTGAAAATGTATAACGAGCACCGATTTCTGCTGCCAAAATAAGATGATTAGATATGTTTGTTTTGTAGCCTAAAACCATAGGGATTCCATATGCCCAACTACTTGTGTTTTCTGAAACTATTTCGCCAGCTTGATTAAAATAAAAATTATCGTGATTGGCAAGTGTAATACCAGTATATAAATATGGCGTGCCTTTGATGCCACTTGTATGTAAATCGAAATCTAAGAATGTAAATTCCATACCAGCCGATATTTCTAAAATACTCGTATTAAAGCTATAACCACGTTGTATACGTCTTGGATCATCTGATTTTCCGTCTATACCTTCTAAATCTGAAAAAATTACTGATGCTCTAAAAGAGTGTCTAGGGCTTCTATTCCATTTTACGATAGCTCCAAATGCTCCTTGATTTGGCGAGATGTAGTCTGTTGCACCAACATCACCAATAAAATTGCTTCCGCCAACAAATACACCAACCTCATAGATTTGAGCATCAGAGTTTTTGGCTATAAAAAGCGTTAATAAAATTAGAAAAAAATACCTCATAAATTTTTCAAAGTTTGCAAATATAACAATTATGATTTGTGTTAAATAATTTGACACAAATAGTATTACAGATAAACAGATTTTGATTGTGTTTATTGCCTAATTACGACGATCTTCTCCCCAAAGTAGTTTTTTTCGAAGGGTGTCTAAAAAAGTTTCGTCTAGAAGCTCTACCATTTTAATTACGAAGTTTGCTTTTTTTACCATTACAACAGTTGTGTTTGGTAATGTGACTATCCTTGAGTCTAATGACATTAAAAACTGATCTTCTCTACCATTTACTTTAAAACTCACTGTTGTATTGTCTGGAATAATTAATGGACGTGCACTAAGATTGTGAGGTGCAATAGGTGTTAATGCAAAATTCTTTGCATCTGGTGTAATAACTGGTCCTCCACAACTTAATGAATAGCCAGTTGATCCTGTTGGTGTTGAAAGAATTAAACCATCTGCCCAATAAGATGTTAGGTACTCATCATTGAGATGTGTTTCTACGGTTATCATAGAGGTTGTATTCTTTCTGCTAATTGCAATTTCATTTAGCGCGAAATGTGTTTCTTCTATATCATTATGTTTAGGTAGAGTGTCAATACTTAATAATGAACGTTCAGAAATTTTATACTCACCTTTAAATATTTCAGAAAGTGCAGATTCTATTTCATCTGTTTGGATGGTGGCCAAGAATCCTAATCGACCTGTGTTAATACCAACAATAGGAATGCCTAAATCTCTAACATAAGTAATGGCTCTTAAAATTGTTCCATCACCACCAATACTAACTAACAAATCATAACTAGCATTTAAATCTGTAAAGGTATTAACTGCTGAATTATTTTTGATGGTGCTGTTTTGTAGATTCAAAAAAGCGGTTTCAATATAAATACCAACTTTATGGTCTAAAAGCACTTCCAACAGGATTTTAAAGGCTTTTTGAGTTGCTTCTTTTGCATAATTCTGTCCATATACTGCTACTTTCATCACTTACATGTTTAGGTATTTGTCTAAATATTGAGAGCGTTCTTTCAAGCTTTCGATATAAGAATCTTCTTCGTGACCAGAGATAATATTATAACTATAACGTCTAAAAGTGTGAATGACATCATTAACACTGGCATTACCAATTTTTATAGTTATTCTAACTAAATCACTATCCATTTTAGAAATAAATGCACCTAATAATTTAGCATCATTAGATTCTACAATCTGGCTAATTTCACTAAAAGAATAATCATGAATGCCTTTTTCAACAATTAAAATCCCACCAGGTTCAGAGAAAAAGGGTGTTTCATTAAACAAGTGAATGATATCGTTGAGTTCGTAATAGCCAAGATATTTATTTTTATAATCTAATATTGGCATTACGTTAGAATCATTTTGAGCAAATGCTTCGAGAACATCTAACCAATTGGTTGTTGGTCTTACAAAAAAACCTTCTATAGAATGGGTGCATTCGCTTATTGACTTTGCACTTTCAAAACAATGCGCATCAGTTTCAGAAATGCAACCTAAATAAACACCATCTTTTTGAATAGGAATATGAGAATATGTCAACTGATTAAATAGCAATTGTAAATCACTAACATTGTCAGTTATATTGAGCGGTTTTATGTCATTTATCACTAAATCTTGTAGCTGCATAATGGGGTTTAAATATCTTGCAAATTAATCAAAAATTACCATAATATGCATCTCCTACTTCGTATTTTTGTGATTCAAAACCTATTAAAATGACAAAGCTAAGTGTTAATATAAATAAGATTGCAACGCTAAGAAATAGTAGAGGAGGCGATTTACCTAATGTGGTGCAATTTGCTAAAGATGTACAGCGTTTTGGTGCGGAAGGAGTTACAATTCATCCAAGGCCAGATGAACGCCATATACGTTATCAAGATGCTTACGACTTAAAACCAGAAGTCTATACGGAATATAATATTGAAGGGAATCCAATTCCTAAGTTTGTAGACATGGTTTTAGATATTAAACCAACTCAGGTAACCTTAGTGCCAGATTCAGTTGATGCGATTACCTCAAATGCTGGTTGGGATACAATTAAGCATAAAGATTTTTTGGTGGAAGTGGTTAAGGAGTTTAAAAGTAATGGAATTAGAACATCCATATTTGTAGATGCAGATTTACGTCAAATTGAAGGTGCTAAAGAAACAGGCGCAGACAGAATAGAGCTTTATACTGAAGCTTTTGCGCATCAATATAGTTTGGGAAAGAAAGAAGCTATAAGACCGTATATGGAGTGTGCAGGATTGGCTAACACGTTGCAACTGGGTATTAATGCTGGTCATGATTTGTCTCTTGAAAATATTAAATTCTTTAAAGAAAACATTACAGGTTTATTAGAAGTATCAATAGGGCATGCTTTAATTGCTGAAAGTTTGTATTTGGGGATTGAAAATGTAATAGGGATGTATTTAGATAAGTTGAAATGATATTACATTCAAACACATTTGGAGAAGGAAAACCATTTGTAATTCTACACGGTTTTTTAGGAATGGGAGATAACTGGAAAACTTTAGCTAGGCAATTTTCTGAATCTAATTTTGAAATGCACTTAGTAGATCAACGTAATCATGGACGTAGTTTTCATTCAGATGATTTTGATTATGAGCTAATGGCTGAAGATTTAAAATACTATTGTGAAGTTAATAAACTAAACGATATTATTCTGTTAGGACATTCCATGGGAGGAAAAACAGCAATGTTATTCGCAACAAAATATCCTGAATTAGTTAGCAAACTATTAGTAGCAGATATTTCACCACGTTATTATCCTGTGCATCACGATGCTATCTTGGAAGGTTTGAGTAGTTTAAGTTTTACAGAAATAAAAAGTAGAGGACAAGCAGATAAAACTTTAAGCAACTACATACAAGAAGCTGGAATTCGTATGTTCTTACTCAAAAATTTATATTGGGTAAAAAAAGGGCAATTAGGCTTAAGAATCAATTTAGATGTTCTTAAAGAAAATGTCTCAGAAGTAGGTGAAGCTTTACCAATACATTCAACTTTCGATAAGAAAACCTTGTTTTTACGAGGAGACCGTTCAGAATATATTGGAGAATCAGATGAAACTATAATTCAAAGGCATTTCATTAATTCAGAGATTGAAACCATTACAAATGCAGGTCATTGGTTGCATGCTGAGAATCCTAAAGATTTTTATGATGCAGTCATAAATTTCATTTAAATTTAGAGGCGATTACGCTTATCACATAAATATATTTACAATATGAAATCCATTTTTGTTATCCTCTTACTTCTATTAAGTATTAATTTCTCATTTGCTCAAGCCATACCAAATGGTCCATTTCAAGATTATTACGATTCTGGTGAGTTAAAAATCGAAGGTCAGTATAAAAACAAAAAGAAAGTTGGTGAGTGGAAGCGCTATTATAAAGATGGTCAAATTTCTCGATTATATAGCTATAATAAAGGTAAGCTAAACAAGGAAGAGGTTTCCTATTATAAAAATGGAAAGGTCAGTAACAAAACGGAAAAAGTAGGAGAAGATTATATAAGTTTCGGTTATTACAAAAGCGGAGAGTTAAATTATGAAAAGCAACAAAAAACAGGCTATTATAAGAGTTATTACAAAAGTGGAGCAATAGACATTGAAGCTAATTATTTAGAATACGAACTTGTTGGAATATGGAAGAAGCACTACGAAAATGGTCAAATTAAATGGCTGGTTGAATATAAGAATGGCTACAGAGATGGTGTATACAAAAACTTTTACGAGAATGGAGATCTAAAACTAGAAGGTAATAACTCTAAGGATAAATTAGATGGTGAAGAAAAAAGATACTTAGCAAATAATGTCTTGGAGTGGAAAGGGAATTACTCAAAAGGTTTTTTAGCTAAAACTTGGACAAAGTATGATGCTGATGGAAAAAAGATAGAAAAGATTAAATTTAAAGATGGAGTAGTTAGTAAATCTGAATTTTTAGATGTTTTAAAACCCACAAAAGTTGAGGATGGTGTTATTGAGCGTGTGCCAATTTATCCTGGCTGTGAAGCTTTGCTAACAAATAAAACAAGAAAAAAATGCATGAACCAAAATGTTGCTCAGTTCATTGCTAAAAATTTCAATACAGATATTGCAAAAGATAACAAGATAACGGGAAGACAAAAAATTAATGTCATATTCAAAATAAATAAAGACGGAAGAATTTTTGGTGTTAAGGCTAGAAATAAACACGAATCACTCAGAACTGAGGCTATCCGAGTATTGAGTAGGTTACCTATTATAAAACCAGGAATGCAAAGAGGAAAACCTGTAATAGTTCCATTTGCGATACCAATAGTTTTTCAAGTGCAATAAATCAACAAAGAAGTATTATGAACATATTAATCAAACTGTTACTTAACGCCATTGCTGTTTTTGTACTTGCAGAAGTACTAAAGGGAGTCTATGTAGATAGTTACATTACCTCTTTAATTGCTGCAGCAGTATTATCCGTACTTAATGTATTGATAAAGCCAATTTTAATCATTTTAACATTGCCAGTAACAATTCTAACATTAGGATTGTTTCTTTTTGTAATTAATGCACTTATTATTTTGTTGGCGGATAAACTTATTGATGGGTTTAGTGTAGATGGCATCTGGACAGCCATTCTTTTTAGTGTCCTTTTATGCATTCTTCAATCGCTATTACATTCGTTCCTAAAAAAAGATAAAAAGTAGCTTGTAAAAGCTATTGTAATCAAACGTTTAAAACTATTGTTGGGTTGTAAAAAATATTGTATTTTTGCAGCCCAATTTTAGTTTCAAGAAAATGAACATTACAAGAGAAAACATCGATGCATTAAATGCAGTTGTAACAGTTGATATCGCTAAAGAAGATTATAGCGATAAAGTAGAAAAAATCTTAACAGATTACCGTAAGTCTGCAAACATTCCTGGTTTTAGAAAAGGTCATGTGCCAATGGGAATGGTGAAAAAGCAATATGGTAAAGCTGTATTGGTAGATGAGGTAAATAAATTATTACAAGATGCACTTGGTAAGTATTTAGTAGAAGAGAAACTAGATGTTTTAGGTAATCCATTACCAAAACCACAAGATGACTTAGATTGGGATGCAGATGCATTTTCTTTTGAGTTCGAATTAGGCCTAGCGCCAGAATTCGATGTGAACTTAAAAAGTAAAAAAGCAATCACTCATTACAGTATCGTTGCTGATGATAAAATGATCAATAATCAAATTGAGCATATCCAAAAGCAATATGGAAAAATTGTTTCTCAAACAGAAGCGATAAACGATTCTGAAATTACAGGAACTTTTTTCAACGAAGAAAAAGGAATTGATAATTCTACAATGATCACTTTAGATAAATTGAAAGGAAAAACAAATCCTAAGAAATTTATTGGAGCCAAGGTAGGTGATATCGTTACGTTAAAAACTAAGGGTTTGTTTAATGACGATCACGATTTAATGACGTTCTTAAAAGTGTCTCATGATGATGCTCATGGTTTAAATGTTGAAGTGAATTTTGAAATCACTGAAATTAACGGAAGAGAATTAGCAGATTTAGATCAAGAGTTATTCGATAAGTTATTCGGAAAAGGAATTGTAACGTCTGTAACTGAATTGAAAGATAAAATCAAAGAAGATTCAGAAAAGCAATTTGTACAACAAGGGGATCAGAAATTATTGAATGATGTTACTGAATATTTAGTTGAGAATACAAAATTCGATTTGCCATCAAGTTTCTTACAGAAATGGATGCAAACAGCTGGTGAAGAAGAAATGTCAGAAGAGCAAGCTAAAGAAGAATACGAAAAGTCTGAAAAAAGCATGCGTTATCAATTAATAGAAGGGAAGTTAATCCAAGATAATAAGCTTCAAGTTCAGTTTGAGGATTTAAAAGCTTATTCAATGGAAATGATAAAAGGACAGATGGCTCAATTTGGTCAAATGAATCCTTCAGAAAAAGAATTAGAGGATATTGCAGCACGTATTTTAGGGAACCAAGAAGAAGTGAAGCGTTTGTCTGAGCAGTTAATGAGTCAGAAATTATTAGTCTTCTACAAGACTGAAGCAAATATTAAGACAAAAGAAATTACATATGACGATTTTGTTAAAGAATTTTACAGTTAATCGTTATTGAATAAATTAGTATCTTTAAGGCGTAGAACTGAAAAGTTTTACGCTTTTTTTATGCTGATTATCTCAAGAAAATCAGCATAAGTCCTCAATTGTTGCACTGGGCTTGTCTAAGTGTCAATTCAGGATCTATAAAAAACAAATTTCATTAATTTAAAAGATTAAACTTTACATGGATTACGGAAAAGAATTTGAAAAATTTGCAATAAAAGACCAAGGTATAAATAGCAATTATTACAGTAAGATTATAGAGAGCATGTATCCTTCAAACATGACTCCAAATATCATTGAAGAACGTCAAATGAATATTGCTGTTTTTGATGTGTTTTCACGTTTAATGATGGATCGTATTATATTTTTAGGTACTGGTGTTAACGATCATGTAGCAAATATTATACAAGCACAATTGTTATTCTTACAAAGTACTGATGCTTCAAAAGATATTCAGATTTATATCAATTCTCCAGGAGGTTCAGTATATGCTGGTTTAGGTATTTATGATACCATGCAATTTGTAAAGCCAGATGTTGCTACAATTTGTACAGGTATTGCAGCTTCTATGGCAGCAGTATTGTTATGTGCTGGTGAAAAAGGAAAACGATCTGCATTAACACATTCTCGTGTAATGATTCACCAAGTGAGTAGTGGTACTCAAGGTCAGTTAAGTGATATGGAAATTGCCTTAAAGGAAACCATAAGAGTAAAAGAAGAATTATATGAAGTTATCGCAAATCATTCTGGACAAACAATTGAGCAAGTAGAGAAAGATTCTGATAGAGATTATTGGATGCGCTCACAAGAAGCTTTGGAATACGGAATGATTGACGAAGTATTGAAACGCAAGTAATCCCTTATAATTACGACTATTAATTCCTAAGAAGAATTTAAATTATGGCAAAAGAAGAATTAGAATGTTCATTTTGTGGTAGAAAGAAGCCAGAAACAAGTTTACTTATTGCAGGCTTAGATGCTCATATCTGTGATCGTTGTATAGAACAAGCGCATGGTATTGTCATTGAAGAGTCTAAACAAAGTGATAATTCGGAGCTAAGTGCGGAATTAATGCTTAGAAAGCCTAAAGAAATTAAGGCATTTCTAGACGAATATATTATTGGGCAAGAATATACTAAGCGAGTGATGTCTGTTGCAGTATATAATCACTACAAACGATTATTGCAACCTCCATCTGATGATGATATTGAAATACAAAAGAGTAATATCATAATGGTTGGACAGACTGGTACAGGTAAAACATTAATGGCTAAAACTATTGCCAAGATGTTAAACGTGCCATTAGCAATAGTAGATGCAACTGTATTGACAGAAGCTGGTTATGTTGGAGAGGATGTAGAAAGTATTTTAACTCGTTTGTTGCAAGCAGCGGATTATAATTTAGAAAAAGCTGAGCGTGGAATCGTTTTTATAGATGAAATCGATAAAATTGCTCGTAAAAGTGATAACCCTTCTATAACTAGAGATGTATCTGGTGAAGGTGTTCAGCAAGCTTTATTAAAACTCCTAGAAGGTACTGTTGTTAATGTACCACCAAAAGGAGGTCGTAAGCATCCAGATCAAAAGTTTATTGAAGTAAATACAGAACACATTTTATTTATTGCTGGTGGAGCTTTTGACGGTATTGAGCGTGTGATTACAAAACGTTTAAATATGCAAGCCATAGGTTATAGTTCTATCAATTCTGATGACGCTATAGATGATGATAATATTCTTCAATACATTATTCCTAAGGATTTAAAAGATTTTGGATTAATACCAGAAATTATTGGACGTTTACCAGTGTTAACTCATATGGATCCTTTAGATGCAAATACGTTGAGAGCAATTTTAACAGAACCAAAAAATGCCATTATCAAACAATATAAAAAGTTGTTTTTAATGGATGAAGTTCAGTTTACCATTACTGAAGGTGCATTAAATTACATCGTAGGAAAAGCGATAGAATACAAACTTGGTGCACGTGGATTACGTTCACTCTGTGAAGAAATTTTTACAGAAGCAATGTTTGAATTGCCAGGTTCTGGTGAAACAAAGTTTAATGTTACTAAAACTTATGCAGAAGATAGATTGTCTAAATCAACGCTAAAGAAGTTGAAGGCTGTGTCTTAAAAACAAGACTTTTTAATAAAAATAAAACCACAATTTCAATATTAGAAATTGTGGTTTTTTTGTTGTGTTAGGATTGATTAATTTAATATTGCATGGCAATATTTTTATAATAACTTAAGGGATTTTTAATAATAAATAGCACATTTATTTACTGCAAGGTATAAGCTTCAATTAAAGTAAGCTGTATTTATTTTATTTTTTGGCTAAAGCTTATTTAATTATCGTTGTATGAAATTTTAATGCATTTTTTTTCGGTAAACAACTAAGGCTTCATTTTATTTAAACTTACTTTAGAAGAGAGTTTTAAAATAGCTTTTAACCTGTTTTCTTCAGATTGAAATTTAAGCGAGTAGTCTTCAAACCCTTCTTTTAACACCTTTATTTGATAATTTTCAAAAGGCTTTATCCTAAAACTATAAGAAGCG
Organism: Winogradskyella sp.; assembly: GCF_016744625.1. GTDB lineage: Bacteria > Bacteroidota > Bacteroidia > Flavobacteriales > Flavobacteriaceae > Winogradskyella. The sequence goes on along the minus strand of NZ_JADGDZ010000075.1, from coordinate 6,525 downwards.
TCACTACTAGTGATTTGGCGCTCGATTTCTTTGCCAGCACTATTTAATAATACAACAGTTGCATTAGGAAGTATCTTATCTTCCTCTGTAATTACTATGCCACGTAATTCTTGATATAAAGTTCTAGATTTAAATCTGTATAAGTTATAGGTATTGTTTTTATTGTTTTTGTTAGATGAGAATACTCCTTTTTTATCGTCAATAAATATAAACCCAATTTCATCCTTGTCTGAGTTAATAGAGCGACCAAGGTTTCTTGGACTCTGATAATTATCTGTAGTTATAGATGAAATAAATATATCATAACCACCAATACTGCCATGGCCTTTTGAAGAAAAGAATAATTCTTTTTGCTCCTTATTTGTATATGGATATTTTTCATCTTCAGAAGAATTAATAGTGCTTCCTAAGTTTTCGTATTTACCTATGTTTCCATTTTCGCTGATTTTTGCTTTATAAATATCAAATCCACCAAAGCCATCTTTCATGTTAGAGGAGAAGTATAGGAATTGTCCATCAGACGATACATGTGGATTTTCTATTGAATAGCCATCACTATTTATATCTAATTCTATCTCATTCACCCATTTGCCATAAGAATCCTTTTTTAACTCTGCTTTAAATAATTTATAGTGAGATGAATTTTTTCTTGTGCTTCGTGTGTAGTAAATAGTATGTTCATCTGGTGAAAATGCTACTTGTCCTTCATTAGCTTTTGTGTTTAAAATTCTACTAAACAATAAAGGTTGCGACAATTCTCCATAAGCTTTAATATCTGCGCAAAATAAGTCTGTATATGGCTCGTTTGTATTTGGATTTATTCCGTTTCCAAAGCCTCCAATTTTTTTAGAAGAGACGATTATCAATTTATTTCTAAATGTGGTACTCGCTATTTCGGAATATTTTGAGTTAATTTTTGAGACATTAACAGTATAAGTATAACCACTTTTATTGAGGTCATCAACTTTGATGTTTTTTACTGGGTCAGTTTTGTAAAACGATGTGTAGGCACAAAACATCACTGCTGTCAACAACACATGAAGTGTAGATTTCATAACGTAGGGATAATGATTAATAGCTTTAGCAAAGTACTCTTAAGCCATTTAGACTAATGAAATTGTGAAATATATTAGATGAGACTCCATTTTATCCGACAATTAAGAAGTGTTTACGGATTTCTTCGATGAAATTAACGCTGTTTATCGATTGTTTAGACGTAATAATTCGTCAACATAATCTCTAGAATTAGACAAACGCGGCACTTTATGCTGTCCGCCAAGCTTATCGTTTTCTTTTAACCAATCGTAGAATAGGTTTGGCCTTGCCATGTGAATAGTTGGCTTATTTAACGTCATATTGTTATAACGCTTGGCTTCGTAATCAGAGTTTAATGCTTTTAATGCGTTATCAAATAATTCACTAAAATAGTTGATGCTCTCAGGTGGTGTTTTAAACTCAATAATCCATTCGTGTGCTCCTTTTTCTTTGCCTTCCATAAAAATTGGTGCTGCAGTATAATCTACGACTTCGGCTGAGGTGCGCTTGCAAACTTTCTTTAATGCATCTTCCGCATTTTCAATAATCAGCTCTTCACCAAAAGCATTAATATGGTGTTTAGTGCGACCAGAAACTTTTATTCTATGTGGACTTAAACTTACAAAGCGAATAGTGTCACCAATTTTATAACGCCAAAGTCCTGCATTAGTGGTTATTACAACTGCATAATTGGTGTTGAGTTTTACATCGCTCAAAGGAATTACTCTCTGTTCAAGTGTACCATACGTATCCATTGGAATGAACTCATAGAAAATCCCATAGTCTAGCATAAGTAACAAGTCACCTGAATTATTTTGGTCTTGTATAGCAAAGAAACCTTCTGATGCATTATAGATTTCGTAATATTTAAATTCTTTTTTAGGAAGGATAGCTTTGTATTGATCTATATAAGGGTTGAAACTCACTCCTCCATGAAAGTAAACTTCTAGATTTGGCCAAATATCAAAAAGACTATCTTTTTCTGTTTTATCTAAAACATTATTAAGTAAAACGAGCATCCAAGAAGGCACTCCTGTTAAGCTCGTCACATTTTCATTAATGGTTTCATCTACAATAGCTCCCATTTTGGTTTCCCATTCGCTCATTAATGAAACTCTACTACTAGGTGTGCTACTGAATTCGGCCCAAAAAGGCATGTTATCTATAAGAATAGCACTTAAATCACCGAATATAGTTCCGTTTTCTTTGTAAAGCTCTTTACTACCTCCAAGACGTAGGCTTTTACCTGTAAACATTTGAGAGCCTTCATTATTGTTAAGGTACATGCATAATAAATCTTTACCACCTGCATAATGACAATCTTCAAGAGATTCTGTACTAACAGGAATAAATTTACTCTTTGCATTAGTCGTTCCGCTCGATTTTGCGAACCATTTAATAGGTCGTGGCCAAAATATATTTTGCTCACCATTACGAGAGCGTTCTATTAAGGGTTGAAAGACTTCATAATTAACTACAGGAACACGTTCATTAAAATCTTTATAAGATTTTATGGAGGCAAAATCATATTGTCGCCCAATTTCAGTGTCTTTAGCTATTTTTAGTAAACTAAAAAGCAATTCATTTTGTACCTCATTAGGATATTTAAGGAACAATTCAATCTGATGAAATCGTTTCTTCAAAAACCAAGAAGCAATAGAATTTACAATAGGAATTGGCATGGATTAGCTATCTTTACTCTGATAATAGAACGTTAAAAATACTAAATTTCTTTTATGCTTTACACAGGTGTGCTTACAAAAATGCAAACGGAGTTTTTAGAACCAATACAATACTATTTGGTCTTTGAAAATGATTTTATTCATATGAATCAATTATTGAATAAAACAGTTGAGATGAAACTCGTTGGACATCAGTGCTTAAGTTGTGGTTTAGATCGACCAATTTATAGACAAGGCTTCTGTAAAACATGTTTTTTTGATAAACCTTTAGCTGGTGATTGGATAATGCGTCCAGAGTTAAGTACAGCGCATTTAAATAAAGAAGATCGTGATTTAGAATTCGAAAAGAAAGTACAGTTACAACCACATATCGTGTATTTGGCCAATTCGAGTAATGTGAAAGTTGGTGTAACAAGAAAAAGTCAAGTGCCAACACGTTGGATAGATCAAGGTGCACATGAAGCTGTGGAGATTGTTGAAGTCCCAAACCGATATCTCGCTGGTATTACTGAAGTTGCTCTAAAAGATTACGTAGCAGATAAAACCAACTGGAGAAAAATGTTGAAGAATGATATTGAAGATGAAAATCTTTTAGAATGGAGGCAACGTCTTAAACAATACATACCAGATGAAGCTAAAGATTATTTTATAGAGCGTAATTCTGAAACTCATATACATTTTCCAGTAGACCAATATCCAGAAAAACCTAATAGCTTAAATATTAAGAAGCAAATTGAATATTCTGGTAAATTAGTTGGTATAAAAGGGCAGTATCTCATTTTTGAGGACAATACAGTCTTTAATATTAGGGCTAATGAAGGTTTTGTAGTCGATATTTCTATTTAAATAATAGAATTAAATGATTATTCTATTACCAACAAAAAAAGAGCAATATTTCTATTGCTCTAGTATATTGTAAATACGTAGATTAAAATCTATACGTTTTCAGCGTCTCTTAAACCCTGAATGTATTCAGCTTTCTGAATCTCTCTTCTTCTTTTAACAGAAGGTTTAGTGAAATAACGAGACTCTCTTAAGTTCTGCATAATTTGCACATTTCTGTGTTTACGCTTATAACGCTTAAGTGCACGTTCTATATTTTCTCCTTCTTTTATTTCGATTTTAATCATTTATCGATATATTTTTGTTATCTAATTCTTGCAAATGGTCGGCAAATATATACTAACTATTTGAAAATAAAAAATTAATTATCCTAAATATGTCTTTAAAATCTTGCTCTTACTTGCGTGTCTTAATCTACGAATACCTTTTTCTCTAATTTGTCTAACACGTTCTCGTGTTAAATCGTAGATTCCACCTATTTCTTCTAGAGTCATTGGTGGTTGATCGCCTATACCAAAATTTAAACGAATGACATCACTTTCCTTTTGAGTTAACGTTTCTAAAGCACGTTCAACTTCTAGGTTTAAAGATTCTTTCATTAAGTTTTTATCTGGTCTAGGAGACTCACTCGCACTTACTACATCATATAAACTAAATGTTTCGCCATCTTTTAATGGTGCATCCATTGATAAGTGACGTCCAGAGTTTTTCATAGACTGCTTAACTTCTCGTGGACTAAGATCTAATTCGCGTGCAATTTCTTCAGCATTTGGAGGTCTTTGGTGAAGTTGCTCTAAATGTGAAAACGCTTTATTAATTTTATTGATTGTACCAATCTTATTTAATGGTAAACGTACAATACGAGATTGCTCTGCTAATGCCTGAAGAATAGCTTGTCTAATCCACCATACTGCATAAGATATAAATTTAAAACCTCTAGTCTCATCAAAACGTTTTGCTGCTTTTACTAAGCCAGCATTACCTTCGTTAATTAAATCTGGAAGTTTTAAACCTTGATTTTGATATTGCTTAGCTACAGAAACAACAAAGCGTAAATTCGCTGTTGTTAATTTATCTAATGCAACTTGATCACCTTTACGTATAAGTTGTGCCAATTCTACTTCTTCCTCTGCTGTAATCAAAGGAATCTTGCTGATATCTTGAAGATATTTATCTAAGGATTTATCTTCTCTATTGGTAACTTGCTTGGTGATTTTTAATTGCCTCATGTATCCTTTTTAAAATTTGTGAACCCTCATTATAACTTTATATCTTAGAAAAGCAAATAAAATTGTAATTATTAACGAAAATTGGGAAAAATAGATTGATTTTAGACCAATCGCACTAATTTTTAGTGGAATCTTTGGCTTTTTTGTCTTTTGATTTTTTATTTCCGCCTAAAAGACCTCCCAAAACAGAATTGAGACCTTCTTTAATTGGGTCTGTCGATTTAGTGCTATCCGTTTTAGTTTTTGTAGAATCGGTTTTAGTACTATTTGAGTTTCCGTCTAAAAGACCTCCTAATAAATCTTTGACTTTATCTTTTCCTTGATTAAGTAATTTTTGTTTTTGTATTTCAATCAATTGTTTGGTTAAACTTGAAACTCCACTTGTTAAATCCGTAGTAATCTGTGGACTTGTAAATGTACCTCCAATATTTGCGGTTACTGGTATTTTTATTTGATCAACTTCATCATCATTTATCTTTCCAATTAAACGATTTACTTCTCCGCCCAAATATTTTGCTGGCACTTGTAGAACAGCACTATAATTCATTGTATTTGAAAAATTATGTGTTCCTGATACTTCAATAGGAATGTCATTATAATTGATAGTAAATGGTTTTACGGAGACCTGACCATTATCAAAGCTTAATTTTGTTTTCAGATCCTTTAAATCTAATTTATCAAAATCTATAAAATCGAGTTTACTGTCTAAACCAGATAAAATAGCACTTTGGTTGGCATTGACTTTGCTGGTTAGAATTTCGGCTAAAGCGTTACCAGTAATGGTGGAGAGGTCAGGAGAAAAGTTTTTGTCTAAAAATCCACTGACATCTATAGTAGAGTTTAATTTTCCTTGCAAGACTTTAGCAATTGGAGCTAAAGCTTTAAGCATTTCTATACCTTCAAAGGATTGCGAAATATCAAACTGTTGCATAGCCAGTTTCATATCAAATTTTGGCTTAGCTTCTTTTGTTGATACATTTCCTGAAATACCAAGCTGGCCATTAAACATATCTGTAGTCATGTTTCTTAGATTGGCATTTTGATCTTTGATTAGTAATTCTCCTTTTACATTTTTCAGTGTTAAATTATCGTATAACACTGTTTTTGCATTTGCAGTGATTGTACAGTCTAAAAAATCTGGAATCTTAAGCGATTCAGAATCTGAGGTCGTTTTATTAGAAGTCTTATTTACTGTTTCATCTTCTACCATAAAATCTGAAATAGCAAACGTATTAGAATTCACATTAAAATTTCCTTGAAGCTTTTTGTCACTCAATAAAAACCCAAGCAAATTATTAATGGTTCCTGTTGCTGAAAAATCACTCTTTCCTGTTAAGGCATCAAAACTATTTAGACTAACGGTTCCTGGTTTGAGGGTTAGGTCTGCTTTGTTAATTTGAATGGGATTCACAATATCTTCAGAAGAAAATATAAAATCTGAAATTGAAACGCTACCATTGTTTTTAATACGCTGATATGCGTTGGTTTCTATAGCGTTCATGTCAAAAGCAGTGTTCAGCTTTCCTTTTAAAATACCACTTAGTTGATTTTCTAATTCAACAGGATAAGCTTTAGAAATGTTAGCCAAGTTTAAAACACCGTCTAAATTGGCATTAACTAGCATATTACCAGTTAAGTTTTTAATGTGAGCTTCAGATTTAAAAATGTCTTTATCTATTTTAAAGTCGAGTTTATTAATATCAATAAAAGTATCATCTATATTACCTGTTGAGTTT
>NZ_JADGDZ010000074.1 GCF_016744625.1 Winogradskyella sp. | reverse complement strand
TCCTTATATAGGGTTATTTGATGATGGATATCCACTTATTTTAGATTCTCAATATCACTTATCTAGTCATAGTTCTAGATATGGTGATGATAATCCGTTCCCTCAGTTTTATAGATCACATACAAGTTATATTAGACGAGACGAAGGGCTTAATGAAAAGCGTCAACTCATATATGCAAACGAAGGAGAAGTAACGCGTAAAATTGACTTGGATACGGTTAAACTTGTAAAGGTTTGGAACAAGATTAAGGCGAAATATAAGTTTAGATATGTAGCTGAACAAGAGCCAATTGATGAACGTATTTTTGTAGATAGAACCGGAAAAAAAATGCCTCCAAATCTTAAAACGTTTTTAAAACATCAAAATCTAAATGGACCATTTCTTAATTTATATATGATGTCTAGTAAAGCATATCGACAACAAAAAAAGTTTAATGATATGCATTTAGAGCAGTTAAATGATTCCATTTATTTTGACTCTACAAAGAGAGTTTTGCCAGTGGCAGTAACACCAGAATGGTATATGATATATGAGGACAATAGGTATTTCTATGCTATGGATATGTTGCCAGATGAAAATGGTTATGTTGGACAGGTTATTCTACTTGGTAATGATGGTGAACCCAATAAATTTATAGCAAAGGATCTAGTAAGTTTTTTGCAATTGTATCTAAAAGAACAAGTACCTATGGATATAAAAGGTTGGAACTAAATTTTCAAGAAATAAATATAAAAAAAGCATATCCTAAATAGAGATGCTTTCCATTTCTTAAAAAAATAGTTATTAGTTACATTATCTTAATAAACAAGCCTTCATCTGTTTTTTATTTATAAACCAGTAACTGGATAATTACGAGGTGTATCTGTTGGTATTTGCTTATTTACAGCATCTGTATAATTATTTGGACCTATCAAAGCATGATTTCCTCCTACATTTCCAGATTGATTTAAAAAAGACCACTCTTTTGATACATGCTCGTATGTCCAACCTGCTATTTGAGATGGTGGTATCATAGGAACCAAATCAGATAAATTTACAATACGATAACTTTCAGGTATTAAAGCATTATATGCTCTAACAAAAGCAAGATCACCAACTCTAGGACTGGCATAATTATACATTTTTACATTAGTGTTTTTTGTGCCTATTGCTACTGCTGGAGCAACAAGAGTAGCAAGAGCAGCTCCAAGACTGTGCCCACAGACATAACAGGGTAATGATGGGTCAAATTTATTGGCTGCTGACATAATTTGATCTGCTAATAATCCAAAGAAAATTAAGAAGCCAAGATGTACTTTGGCAACTTTGAACTTTCCATGATTATACCAAACCATTGGTACAGGAACTTGTGGTATGGTGGCATCCATTAACCATTCAAAATTAGATTGTGTTCCTCGAATCGCAATAACATTATGAGTTGCACTGGTAGCAGCAAAGCCAAAATAAACATCCTTAAGACCAATTGCTGCTACTTTTACCTCTAGGCTTTCTGAAATTTCATTCCAATCTATGCTTTTGAAAGAAGATAGATTTGCGTTTAAATCAATTTCTGGTGAAGTAAATGAAGCTATTTGAGTATAACCAGAAGGCATAGTAACCTTGCCATCATTACCTGGTGGCAGACCATTATTATATTGCGTATACGTTAACTCACTAAATTGAGCCATTAGCTTAGATATATTTGGATCGTACATGATTTATAATATTTATTAGGTTGATATATGTTGTTGTTTAGTTTAGAAATACTTGGTTAGTTACAAATTTGGCCATTTAGGATAATCACTATCATAGTTAAAGTATTGAAAGTTAAATGTCGCTCCAGCATTGTTAAGTAATTGTATGACACAATCTAGAGCTGAGCGAAGTGCAGGTTCTGTCCATCCTCCTTCAACGCTGTAATTTTCTCCTGCAAAATACAATCCAGAAGCTTTAGCATAGTTTTGATTGTAAGAAAGATCGAGCATGTTACCAGATTCATTATGCGATCTATATAATTTAGCACATCCTATGTAACTTGGTTCTTTAATCCATTGAATAGTAACAGGGTTATTAGTGTCTACATATTGTGTGATGTCTTGACCAGTAGTACTGGTTGTAATCTCTTTTAATTTAGTGAGTACTAAATCTGATAATTCTTGTTCATTAAAAGGTAATAGTTTTAGCGAATCATCTTCCCAAGTATAACTAGCTAGTAACACACCATTATCTTCGGACTTACTATTCCAGTTGAGCGCATACATATCTTGAATATAGGTGTCTGTTACCATTATTTGAGGAATTTTATTCCCTGGTAATTCCCAATATTTTTGTTTTAGAGGGAAAAATAGTTTACAACTTGAAATGTTGTGCTGCGTATTTTCTGTTGTAAGTTTGGCTTGCGGTAGTTCTTCTTGGGTAAATCCATTAAATTCCATAGATAATTGTGCTGCCCACTGTGTAGATGAGACTGTTACAAAATTATAAAGCTCTCCATCTGGATTATCTTCGGTTACTACTAAAAGACCACCATTTACTTTGTCAATAGAGGTTACAGGCGTATTGACAAATAGTTTTGAATTTTCGTATAACGACTCATCCATTCCAAAAGGTGGTACATAGAATAAGTACTCTACTAAAGCTTGAATGCCTTCATAAGTTGGAGGTTTTAAAGCAACATTGTTATAATCTTTAACAGCGCTATTATAGTGAGGCAAGCTTTGTGCATTTTTAAGAGCTTCTACAGTTTGTAAGTTAGAGTCGAAACCAAAGAAAGTACAACGTAAAAACCATAAGGCACTGATGCTGTAAAAAGCTCCCCAACTTCCATCACCTGTTCCGATGGTATATAGGAGTTCCGTTTGTTCTTTGGTCATTCCAAAACCTCCAACATTACCATCAAACGTATCTAAATTACCAATGGCATTTAAAATGTTTTGTTGACTCATAGCAGGTTCTAACACTAAATCGTTGAAGGTCATTTTTTCATAAAAGCCAACCATTTTCCCCCAACAAACAGACCATAACGTATTATCTTGTGTATAAAAATTATTTGCAGGAATACTAAAGTTTTTTCCAAAGTCGCTTACTTTTTTTGTCAATTCCTGTAAAGTCTCATTGTTTGGCATATCACCTTTATTCCAATCAATTAATGTTGGTGTTTGATATTGATTATTTGGACCATACCCACGATTTATATATATGCCTGTTCCACCATCCGCTGAACCTGGATTAGGAAAAGGTGTTAAAATGGCATTGTTGTTTTTTACACCAGCTTCTTTGTTTAAATAATAACCCAGAATACTATTTTCACTTCCTGGTTTAGCAAAAAAAGGCATTCGCATGGCTCCCATTTCCATTCCAGCTTGTGTATCTCCATTCGGATTTGGTATGGTGTAAAGTCTACCACCAATACGACCTGAAGCTTCATATATAGTGACATCAAAACCACATCTAAAGAGTTCTCTTGCAGTGGTCATACCAGCTGAACCTGCTCCGATAACAGCTACTTTATTATTGAATCCTAAATTTGGACTTGCTAAACCTTTAGGTGAATTATTAAGAAGTCTGTAATAATCAAATCTGAAATCTGCTGGATTTGGAAAAGAGGGTATCCAACTTGAGGCGTCACTTTTTATGGTTTCGAAGTTAAAACTAATTCCTGGTTTCATAATAATTGTGTTTATGGTTTATGAAATATTTTACAATATCTGTTTAAGTATTCTTGTTAAGAATACTTAAGTATTAATTGCTATTTAAAGGAGTCATAAAGGAAGGGGTAAAATGTCGTTTTATTGACTTTATAAAGGTAGAGAACCTTTGTTGTAAAAAAACACGTATTTATACCTGATTTATAAAACAAAAAAATCCTTAACATTTTTGTTAAGGATTTTAATATGCTTTATTCTAGATGTTTAGGTTTTAATCTTGCAACTCTACAATTAATGAATCTTCAGTTTTGGTTACTTTTGTTAATCCATGTTTTGTAAGACCTTTTATGCCTTTATCCCAACCTTTGTTACTTAAACCAGATTGTGATTTTAGAACCGTTAAATCCATGCGTTTTTGAGATTTTAGAACTTCAAGTATTGCCTTTTCGTTATCACTAAGATCTACTTTTTTCTTTTCTGGTCGCATTTGAGGGAAGAATAATACTTCTTGGATACTCTGATTATTAGTTAAAAACATAATTAAACGATCCATACCAATTCCCATACCAGATGTTGGTGGCATTCCGTATTCTAAAGCACGTAAAAAATCGTGATCTATAAACTCAGTCGCTTCATCATCTCCTTTTTGAGCTAGTTTTAATTGGTGCTCAAAACGCTCACGTTGATCTATTGGATCGTTTAACTCAGAATAAGCATTCGCTATTTCTTTTCCACAAACCATAAGTTCAAAACGCTCTGTTAATTCAGGGTTTTTTCGGTGCTCTTTACATAAAGGACTCATCTCTTTAGGATAGTCTGTAATGAATGTTGGTTGAATGTAGTTGCTTTCACATTTCTCTCCAAAAATTTCATCAATCAGCTTGCCTTTACCCATTGTTTCATCAACTTCGATATGCATTCCTTTAGCGGCAGCTCTTATTTCATCTTCAGATTTATTGTAAATATCAAAACCTGTAAATTCTAAAATAGAATCGCGCATAGTAATACGCTTATAAGGAGCTTTAAAACTAATGTTATGTTCTCCAAAAGTCGCTTCAGAAGTTCCGTTTACAGCTAATGCGCAATGTTCTAATAATTGCTCGCAAAAATCCATCATCCAATTGTAATCTTTGTATGATACGTAAATTTCCATGGCTGTAAATTCTGGGTTATGAGTTCTGTCCATACCTTCGTTACGGAAGTTTTTAGAAAACTCATAAACTCCATCAAAACCACCAACGATTAATCGTTTTAGATATAACTCGTTAGCAATTCGCATATATAATGGGATGTCTAAGCTATTATGGTGTGTTATAAATGGACGTGCAGCTGCTCCACCAGGAATTGGTTGTAAAATTGGTGTTTCAACTTCAAAATAACCAGAGTCATTAAAAAATTGACGCATGGCATTAAACAATTTTGTACGCTTTACAAAAACCTCTTTGACATGTGGATTTACTGCTAAATCTGCATAACGTTGTCTGTAGCGCTGCTCAGGATCTGTAAAAGCATCATAAGTGACACCATCTTTCTGCTTTGGTATTGGTAACGGTTTTAATGCTTTGCTAAGTAATTTGAAGTTTTTAACCATTACGGTTTTTTCGCCAACTTGTGTGGTAAAAAGCGTTCCTTCAATACCAACAAAGTCCCCTAAATCCAATAATTTTTTAAAGACATCGTTGTACATTGATTTGTCTTCACCAGTACATATTTCATCTCTATTAAAATACACCTGAATACGACCTTCACTATCTTGCAACTGGGCAAAAGATGCTTTTCCTTGGATATTGATAGCCATTAGACGACCTGCTATAATTACCTGTTTATCATCTTCAAAATTAGATTTAATTTGTTTAGAAGTATGATTTACTGGAAATAAATCTGCTGGATAAGGGTTAATCCCTAGAGCACGTAATTTTTCTAACTTTTGGCGTCTTACCAATTCTTGTTCTGAAAGTTGCATTCTTGTTTTATTTTATACTCTGCCTTTTTCGACAGACAGGTGCAAAATTACACTATTTCAGAAAATTTGGAAACTCCTTTTTAATATGATTTAGTTTTGTAAAACTGATTTTTCTAAATCTGAAAATGGAATAATAGTTTTTACTTTATGACTTTCAATTGGCCAGGATTGAATTATTGTATCTACCTTTAAATTCAAGGCTTTGATACTATTGTATAAACCCAATTGTCTTGCACCTGCTTTTGTAATCTCTCCATTTTTAGGAATCCAGCATAAATCATCTTGAAATAGCAACTGCTCTTCTGGGAAATAGTAAATAAGATAATCTATGGTATGTTTAGATTTTTCGCCAATAAAATGAATCTCCATTTTTCTTTTTGTGCCCAAAACTAAACTATCTGCTATGATTTGAGTTTTTAAAGGCTTTGGCTCAATTTCTAAATTATCTGGTTGCAACGAATGAGAGTTATTAGCAATAAACTCAACATAGTCTTTACTCATCGCAGTACACAGAATAGTCGCTTCTTTGTTCACAAAAGCTCTAAGGCCTCCTAGGTAATGAGGGTGATGATGTCCAAAGACAAAATATTTAATGGGTTTGTTGGGAATAATATTTTCAACTTCGGCTATAATTAGTTCTCCGTTTTTACTATTTATTGGCGCTTCGGCAACTAATACACAATCTTCAAACTCCACAACCATGACCTTATCATCAGTATGAATGAGATCTATAAAGTATATAAAGTCGTTATATTTTGTGGTTTTTAATTCATACTTGTTTTGTTCTTCGTCTTCAGTAATTTTATAGTCTTTTGGTTTGGTTAAAAGCTGAGGTATTGTTGAAGTAATATTACTAGCCGTAATTTCGATTTCATCTACAACATTTCCGTTGATTTTTTCGATTCTAATTTTTTGTGGAAATGAAATTTGATCATCTATATGATATTCAGAATAATGAAACGTAGTTGTTACATCTCCATAAAGTTCGTGATAATCAATATAGGTGATTTTTTCAACTAGATTAGTGTTCGTATTTATAAAGACTTCTGTAAGAGATTCGTTTATTGTAGTTGAATAGATAATAATTTTATTAGCCAGCTTTATATGAATATCTAAATCGTTTTTCATCAAGTATTCAAGTATTGTAAGTGGGGAATATCTTGCCGTATGTATTAGTTTTTCTGTCAAAAAATTAAAAGACACAGATTTAATGTCTTGATCTCCATAATCTAAATGAACCACATCGAAATTTATAATATCGGTTTTAGAGGTGTATTGTCTATCTCTATCTGTAGTTAGACTATCACGTTTGATAAACTGCATTTTATTAATCCATAGCTCTCCTTTTATTTTATATGTATTAGTTTCCCACGGTTTAGAATTATGACCGAGCATATTTTCTTGTTCATTATAATTGATATGTAGAACTGAGTTTGTTGCTTTACTGTAAAGCATTTCTGCTGAAGTTTCTAGATAATTAACTTGAGAGAAACAGGTGGAAATATTGGTGACTAAAAATGATACAAGGATGTATTGGATAATTGATTTCATATTATTTTGTATTGGTAAAACGATTGACTTTTTTGACTTCAAATTCCCTATTCATATTCTCGTTTCTTTTTATTTCGTTTTTCAATACTGCCTTTACTAAAACGATATGAAAAAGCTAAATGAATTGCTCTAGAACTGGGTTTAGAACTAAAAAATCGCTCAAAGTCATCACCGAATTCTCGTCCTCGATACTCTTTTGTGTTAAAAATATCTGTAACTCTAAGACTCAAATTTCCATTATTATTAAATAGTGCATATCTGAGACCAAAATCTAAATTTTGCAACTCGCTTCTTCTTTGATAAAGACCAACGGTTGGTCCTTGATACCTCCATGAGAGATTTAGTTTGAGCTTCTCATTGATGCTTAAATCATTTCTAAAAGTTAATTGATGACTTCGTGAGAAATCACTAGAAAAATCTATGCTTGTAGCATTAAGGCTTTCATAATTCATATTGAAATTGAATCTACTGTCTAACCATTTTAATGGTTTGTATGTAATCGCAACCTCTATCCCGTAGGCATCACTTCCGCTATAGTTGTCATAAGAGAATATTTGCACACCTGTTTCTGAAATTCTGAGATTTCTATAGATACTATTCTCTTTTTTTTGGTAAGATATTGTAGGTGAAAATGAAAACTTACTTTTCTTAAATTGGTATGAAACATCTATATTATTGGAAAATTCTGATTCTAAATTCGGGTTTCCTTCCCTAAACGTAAACTCATTACTTTGCTGAGAGATAGGGTTGATTTGATATATGCTAGGTCTAGACGTCCTCCTATTAAACCCAAGTCCAAATGTATGCATATCATTTTCTGAGTATTTGAAATGTAAGGAGGGAAAAAGGTTAGTGAAATTAGAATTAACATTTATACTCTCTGTAACAAACCGTGCATTTCTATTAAAGAGTTCTAAACGTAAGCCAGTTTGTATCTCTAAATGTTTCAGTTTTAAATGCGTTAAAGCATAAAATGCGTGCGTTGCATATTTATAGTTGTAATTATCTTCAGACGTTGTAGCATCTATTAATTGCCTTCGGTTATCCAATTTGCGAGTATGCCAAAGGTAGCCTGTTTCTAATTTTATAATTTCATTTAACTGATTTACATTATCTAAAGCTAAATCTGTTGTTTGTACTTTGTTTTTAGTAATGTTATCTATTGCATTTATATTTGGGAAGAAAAGCCCAGTTAGCGTGTTTTTGTTGTTTGTTATTTGAGCATCTATTTCAAAGAAATCACCTTCTTTTTCAAAATTATGTCTATAATTTCCGTTAGCTTTAAATGTACGATGTATATGTTTATTAAATATGTTTTGTTGTGAAGTTGTATTAAGATCTGTGATAAAACCTCTAATATCAGAGCTATGTGTATTGTCTGAATATTGTGCTGCCCAAGATATTTCATTATTCTTGTTTGGGAACCAATCTACACCTGCGTTAACACGATAAACATCTCCTTGAAAATCACTTTTACTTTTTTCTAAATACGGAAAGCTACCAAACCGTTGTCTTTTGTATTTAGAATTAGATTTGTTTTTTCTATAACCAATACCCAATTTATAACTCACTTTTTTCTTACCATAACCTAAAGATGTATTTCCGGAAAAAGCACCCAAATTGCTTACGGATAAATTATTAGACAACGTAATACCAGCTTTTACTTTCTTTTTAGTAATAATATTCAGAATTCCTGTTAATCCATCACTTCTATATTTAGCTGACGGAGACGTAATGATTTCTATAGTTTGTATTTCGCTAGCAGAAATTTGTGTTAGTAATTCTGAATTACCCAAAGGGGATGGCTTTCCATTAACAAGTATTTGCACATTTGCGTTTCCTCGAAGTGAGATACTACCATCCTCATCGGCATTTATTTCTGAAAGTTGACTTAAAACCGTTGCGGCACTTCCTCCACTAGATAAAATATCTTTGCCTACATTAATTATTTTTTTGTCTATTAACTGCTGTACCGAAGTTTTTTCGGCAATAACAATGACTTCATCTAGTTGTAGTTCTTCTTTAAGAAGTTTAATGTTTTTAGTCAAGTTTTTATCTAAATCAATTGAGCTAGTATATGTTTTATAACCCATAAAATCTATTTGAAGTGTATAACTTCCCTGTTCTGAACTTAATTCATAAAAACCTTCTTCATTTGTAGTTACACCTGTAATAAATACGCTTTCAGAATTTTTTAATATTACAGTTGCATATGGTATTGGTTTATTTGTTTCACTGTCATATACAAATCCATTAAGTTTATTTTGAGCAAATAATGGTATAGTTAGCAGTAGGCATACTATGCTCATAAAAACCTGCGTTTTATTTATGTTTTTCATTAAAAGGATATATGTTTTTTGACCAGTTACCACAATGGGTAAGGGTTATAAGAAGTGAGAATACGAAGTAAGTTTGTTTAAATTAAAACATTAGTTTTTAATTTGATTTTATAACTTCTAAATTTTCTTTGAGGTCTTCATTTTCAGGATGAATTTTTATAGCGCCTTCAAGGACTTTAATTGCTTTTTCTTTATGCCCACTAATACCTAAAGTGTTAGCTAAACTCATATAGGTTCTAGGTTTGTCCGGAAATAATTTTGTGTTAAAAGTAAATACCTCAATTGCTTCGTCTATTCTATCGGTTGAATATAGAATGCGACCATATGTGTTCAATTCAAACATACTAGATACTTTGCCTTCAAATGTTTTTAAAAGTTTTTCATTTTTCTTTTTTAATTTTTTCACACCTTTTTTCTTTAAAATATTATCAATTGTAGTAACGATTTGGTAGTTTGATTTGTAATCGTTTACTGTAATTATATTCTGAATATCTTCTTCAAAAGTCTCAATAGGATGCTCAACAATTCGGTTGACTTCTTTACTATCTTTATAAAAAATCACTGTCGGTACGCGATGTATATTTAAACCAGCTTCTTCGTGCTGAGGACTTTGTTTGTACATGTTTGGTTTTCTACTCACAGCAACAACCGTTAATTGATCCATTGGGAAATTACATGCTTCTAATACTTTGTATAATCTTGGAACTTCTTTTTTGCTATCACCACACCAAGTACCCATAAATAATGTAATAGAGTAGGTTTTTAATTCTGAAGCTATTGAATTGGTAATTGTAAGATTTGGTTTGTAATCTTCAAGGTTTTTAGTAAACCAAGCGGTGTAATTTTCGCCTTCTAAACCACTTTTGTTAATTTTTCCAAGCAAAAATGATGTGTCACCATCTTTTGTAATTTCTTGATTTAGAGTTTGTGCATTTATCTGAAAGGCAAATACCAATGTGATTATTATTATTACTATAATGTTCATTCTCATTGTGATGGTTTTAGATTGAAGTTTGTGTGTGAAAGTTTAATAGTTGTCATTCTGAACTTGTTTCAGAATCTTTAATTAAAAGATTAGGAGAAACAAATCCAGATATAACAAACCACTAACTAAAAGAATTGATTATTTAAATTTTATTTCGAGGCAATAATATTTCCTTTGATTTTCAAAATCTTATTACCACCTTCTGCATTAGAAGTTACCGTTACGGTCTTAGTAAAAGCACCAAGTCTTTTAGTATCGTACTTAATGTTTAACTCTCCAGATTCACCTGGCATAATAGGTGCTTTAGAATAACTTGGTACAGTACAGCCACAACTTGTTTTTACCTTAGTAATTAATAAAGGCGCATCACCAGTATTAGTGAATGTAAATAGTCTTGTACCATCAGAGTTTTGAGTTATGGTTCCGTAATCTACCACTTCAGTTTTAAATTTAATAATAGCGATTTTAGTATCGTATTTATCAAATTCAGTTGGTGCTGCGTTAAAAAAACTTAACGCTAAGATTAACAAGATTGCAATGTTAAATGTTCGTTTCATTATTAAATATTTTTATGATTAATATGAAAGCAAACATCAAGGTTATCGATGTAAATTTTGAAAAAACAAGGTTGGAAATTGGTACTAGTACCTAGGTTGAATTTTGTAACTATTTGACAAACAGTGATTTTGCGTCGTCTCTAGATTGCACATTTAACTTTTTATAAATGTTATTAGTATGTGATTTTACTGTACTAACGCTCAGAAAAAGTGATTCTGCAATGTCTTTATTTGTTTTATCTTGAAGAATATGATCTAAAACGACTTGTTCTTGTTTAGATAATTTGGCTTTTAAATCTTCAGTTTTAGATTGTTTCTGTTTCCATAAGCGATAGAGAAAAAGAGCGTTTAAGATTCCAGAAATTGCTAAGATTGCACAGATATAAAAACTCCAGCCAAAACCAGTATCACCATTTGATGCAGCTAACATATAGCGATCAGCTTCGAGTTCATTATTATATTGTTTGGTGTATGAAGAATTCGGATAATTGGTTTCTAATCGCGATTTAAGATTATCGTAATAGACATTGTCTTTTAAGTCTTCAACATAATAGTTGTGTAAATCACTACTTCTATCAGATAAATAAGAATAAATGTAAAGTTCTGCTATTGGTTCGTTTAAAGTTTCTCCAAAATATTGTAGGGTTTTAAACCATTTTTTATTGTTCAGTTTACGGTTGGCTTCACTTCTAAATTCTCCATAAGCAAAACGCATATCGCTTTTTAGGGAATCAATTTTTACAAAGGCATTGGCTTTTGGGTTACTCGATTCAATAGAACAAAAGACTTGATTTCCAAAAGAAAAAGGAAGCTTTAAAGTGTCCGTGTTTTTAGCTATAAATAAGAGCTCTTCACTATCGCTACAATGACCATTAAAATGATTGAAGTCTTGTTGACCATCTGAGCATTTATCTACATGTATACGATAAATTCGGTTTTCAGAATCTAGCATATTGCCTTTAAATTCAAAGAAACCAGTTTCATCAGCAGTAGTCTTAGCGATAATTTGCTCTGAATACACACCAGACATTTTGCGATAATCTTCAACAATAGATAGATATACAGAATTCTGCCATTCATCAGGATTGATATAACCCGAAAACGAATATTGAGCTTCACAGCATAGTGAGAAGGCTAAAAAGATTAAAAAAATTCTTAATCGCATAGAACGAAACTACATAATTTTAAAATACTTTGAAACAACTTGAAGTTAAATAGTGTAACAATTTCAATCTATTTACGTCATATGAGTACATCAAATCATCAAACGACATTATGAGTATCTGGAGAGTTATACTTTCAATTATTTGCCCACCTTTAGCGGTTTTAGATAAAGGCTGTGGTTCTATTCTAATTACTTTTTTATTATGGCTTTGCGGATGGGTTCCTGGAGTGATTGCTGCATTAGTGATATTGAACAATCCTGACCGATAAATCCGTATCTTTGTGCTTTACTTAATCAATAAAGTACACATGAAAAAAATCATCTTATTATTTGCTTTCGCTTGTTTTCTTACAAGCTGTAATGTTACTGAGTCAATTGTCTTTGATAACAATATGAGTGGGCAATATATTACCGCTTTTGATATGGCTCCGATGATGGAATATGCCAATAAAAATAGACCAGCATCTAAAGGAGGACCTAAAAAAGAAAAGATAGATACTACCATTGTTTTTGATGATTTATATAAAACTCACAAAGATAGTATTGCAGCACTTTCTGATGAGCAACGTGCAGAATTTAAGAAGCTAAAAGGTATGGTCTTAAAAATGCAAATGGATGAAGAAAAAAGCATTTTTAAGTTTGAAATGTCTAAAAAGTTTAAAGCTTTTGATGAATTAAAAACTATTTACGACCAAACTGATGAAGCCATGGATTATGTAAAAAACATGAGCAACAAGGATGGTCAAGCTCCTCAAGAACAAGTAGATGGTCTTACTTCGACAGAGAAGGTGACGTTTAGTTTTGAAAATAATACGTTTTCTAGATTTCAGCTTAGTACATTGAAGGATGAAGATGATGAAATGGACGAAGAAGACATGGAAGCCGAAGATGATCCCTTTAAAAAACAAATGGAAATGCAATTTGAAGAGGTTTTTTCTAACTCTTTCTATACACTTACATACAGATTTCCTAAAAAAGTAAAGTCAGTTTCAAGCAAAGATGCTGTAATATCTGAAGATGGTAAAACAGTAACTTACAAAGTGTCTTGGAATGCTATAAATGGTGATGCTTCAATTATGAATTTAGACGTTGTTTTAGAAGATTAAGGTTTGAATAAGACAGTAAAACTCCAAGATTTAGGGACTAAGGATTTTAAAGCTACTTGGGATTACCAAGAAACGCTTTTTAAAGCCATTTTAGATGCTAAAATTAAGAATAGAAGGGAAGCAGCAGGTTTGGTAACAGATAATCATTTTCTCTTTGTAGAGCATCCTCATGTCTATACTTTAGGTAAAAGTGGAGATGTGTCTAATCTATTGCTTTCTGAAGCGCAACTCGTTGAAAAAGGCGCAACATTTTACAAGATTAATAGAGGAGGCGATATTACCTATCATGGTCCTGGGCAAATTGTAGGTTATCCGATTTTAGATTTAGATAATTTCTTTACAGACATTCATAAATATCTTCGTTTTCTAGAAGAAGTTATTATTCTCACTTTAGCAGAATACGGATTAAAAACAGAGCGTAGTCCTGGTGAGACAGGTGTTTGGTTAGATGTTGGCACTCCGTTTGCACGCAAGATTTGTGCAATGGGAGTAAGAGCCAGTCGTTGGGTGACCATGCACGGTTTTGCACTAAATGTAAATGCAGATTTAGGTTATTTTGATAATATAATTCCTTGTGGTATTAGAGGTAAAGCTGTGACTACTTTAAATAATGAATTAGGTGTTGATGTGGTTGATGAATCTGAGGTTAAGAAGAAGCTTTTGAAGCATTTTGAGATGTTATTTGAAGCAAAGCTTATTTAATCGAAATACTTAATATCCAGAGTTAAAAAAAATATCTCTTCCGTTAACTGATTTAACCTGTTATGTCCTACTTTTCTTTTATCATATAAAACAATGGTTTTGTAAGTTCTTTAATAAGTAATTTGAATTTGTGTTTTATTTTAAAATATGATAAATCAGAGGTATAAGAATGGCTGCTAGAAAACCAGAAAAAGTCCAAATAGGCAATATCTTTTTTGTTTTAAACTTCTCGTATATTTGTTGATTTTCTTTAGATATATCTTTTTCATCAACTGACGAATTACATCTTACACATTCATATTTAGTCCAATACTTGTAAGTGAAAAAAGGGATATATAGAATGTGAAAGTATTTCAGATATTTATCCACAAAGGTTTGTCCTTTATGCTCACAATTATGACAAATAATATCTTGAGGTCTTTTAGAATCGTATTTTATTGGAATACTTCCAAAATTAAAAATAAACATATGTCCGTAATAGTGTTATATAATTCTAAGTTATGGAAAAATAATAAAAGCTAAGCTTCAGCATTAAAAAACACCTTGTAAAAGTGCATTTTCTTCTCTTCGTCGTAACCTCGTTCTAGGTATTCCGCAGAAGCATCAGGTGCATCGACATCGAGCTTTATTTGTATATTGGTGTCTAGTTTTATTTCTGTTTTAATCTTTTGTTTTTGTTTTTTTAAGGCAATTTCTGAGACATCAAATTGGTTCCTAATTAAGACTTTGTTTTCAGATTCGTAGGTCTTTTTATAGTCTTCAAAGAGCTGTATTTGGTCTTCTTCATCAAAGACTTCTTCTTTAAACGTTTCGATATTTACAATCTCATTTTCTTTAAAAAAATCAACCGTATTTGCTAAGAAATTACTCTGTGCTTGTCCGCCAAAATTGGGTTGTAAAACTTCTTTAGAAAATTCTCTGCAAAGCTCAATACAGTTTTTGGTATGTTGGTTGCTATCGTCTGGATAAACGATGTTTAGGAAGCTCTTAATCCAATATTGTGTATCGTAAGTATTATTATCTACACTAAACACAATTTTGCCTTCCATGTCAGACGTATTTAATATTAAACAGCCTTTATCTACCTTCTTGGCTTGGATACCTTTTTGTACTAAAATATCGTAGCTGTTTTGTTCTAAATAGGTCTGAAAAAACTCTGTTTTATTTTCAATTTTATAGATTCCTATAGCGTCTGTAAAATAGTCTTCGTATTGTACGTTTTCAAAATGACAAATAAGGACGTCGCCTGTTTTAATTTGAGCAGAATTACTTTGCTCAAATAAGTGTGTAACAATGTGTTTTGAAACGTCTACAAAATCAGCTTCGTCTTTAAAAAGTTGTTCGCTATACGTGTTAATTTCATTGAGTCCAACATCACTATGATGATGAAAACGATAACTTTCAGCAACACTTACAAAAGGCTTTAAAAGATAGGGAAGCATTAAGTTATAAGTGGCTTCATCAAAATCTACAGAAGCATTAGAAAATGCATTTTTAGTATCATTAAACTTGTTACCAACTTTG
Source organism: Winogradskyella sp. (assembly GCF_016744625.1). Lineage (GTDB taxonomy): Bacteria > Bacteroidota > Bacteroidia > Flavobacteriales > Flavobacteriaceae > Winogradskyella. Next base: position 1,623 of record NZ_JADGDZ010000074.1, on the reverse strand, counting down.
TGGATTATACAGCTTTTTATGGAGGCTTTTTGTCTTTTAATCATAAGTTACAAAACTATCTTGTTTTAGAGACTACAATACTACGAAAGATGAACTTAAAAATAAGAAAACGCCAAAATAAATTTGGCGTTTTCGGACTCGAGGACTTTAGATTTGGTTATCGTTATATTTTTACAAATTCTACACGCCTATTTTGTGCTTTTCCGTTTGTTGTGCTATTGTCTCCTACAGGTTGTGTTTCTCCTTTACCATCAGTAGTTAATCGATTTTCTGAAACCTTATAGATGTTAATTAAAACGTCTTTTACTGCAGCTGCTCTGTTTTTAGATAATTTTAAATTTGTGTCGTCTGGACCATCAGCATCTGTATGGCCAATAATATTCAATTTTATATTTTTATCTTGCTTTAAAACCTGAGAAATTTGACGCACAATACCTAGTGATTGAGGTTGGATGTTCGCTGAGCCAGAATCGAACAAAATCCCATTGGTAGATATCTTGCCTTCGTTCATTAACTTACGCCTTAGATCTTCGCCTCCTTTTGAGATTTTAAGATTAGAAATAAATAAGCGTTCCTTACCTTCTTCTTTAAAACCATTTAAATGAAATTTAACAGCTTTAAGAGGTGAGTTAGCTCCAATCATTTTTGGAATATCCACGCATTTTTTTTCATTAACCCATACTCTAAAACGCTCTTTATTAACTGCTATCGAAATGTGAGGTTTGTTTAGTACAGCTTTTCTTATATCAGCTTTTACATTGTTTGTGATGGTGTTTTTGCTATTGATTCTATTTCTAACTCTAAAGGTAGACGTAATGTATTGAGCAAATGGAATCTCAACTCTAGCGAAGTCTTTTCCAGTTCTAAATTCGTTATTATCCTCTAATTTTACTTCTAGGTTTGCAGCACTAGAGGTATTGTCGTTTATTCCCAATACAATAAGATCAAACTCAATAGTATAGTTTTCTGGGAGGTCTGTTGGTAAACTTGGAATAACATAGGTATTATAACCTTGTTTGAATTCGAACCATCTACCATCAATTTTATTGAGTTTTACAACTTCACCAGAGCCGTTTGTATTCCATTTGCTAGGAAAATCACCAATAAAATCATTTGAGAAATCATCAAAAAATATGAGCTCATCACCAGGAACAAAATCGTATTTGCTATAGACTTCTAAGCCATCTGAAAAATTTGAAGGTTCTTCCGTTTCAGTACTATCACTTTCTTTATCCTTTTCGCTAGAATCATTGCCCGATTCCTTTTCAGAATTATCCTCAGATTCTGAATTCTTTTCATCTTTGTCTTTTTCATCACGCTCTCGCTGACCTAATAGCAATTGTTTAGCTGTTTTAATACTGTATTTTAGAGCTTTTTTAGCACGATTAATTTGTAGAGTAGCTTTACTTTGTTTAAAAACTCCTGCACCATTTAAATCGTTTAAAATATCTGGAGCGCTTTCACTTAATAAAGATAAATCGTCTAGAGCATCCTCTAAAACATCAATATCTTCATCTTCTAAGGGTGTTCCAGAAGCGGCATAGCCATCATATTTATATACTTTGTCATATAGATCAAAAGATTCTTTAACAAAACGGTCTACACTAGAAATGCCAACTTTAC
>NZ_JADGDZ010000153.1 GCF_016744625.1 Winogradskyella sp. | reverse complement strand
GTCCAAGTGTTCCTCTTGAGAGTTTAACAGACATTCAAAATTATTATGATGATATTATTTTTGTTTCCTATTTCACCGTAAAACCAGTAAAAGAAAACTTACTTAAATATCTAAACACATTCAATGATATCATTTTAAAATCTAGTAATTCAAAATTTTGGGTTTTAGGACAGATGCTTTCTCATTTAGATACAGATAATTTGCCAGAAGGAATAAAAACCTTCAATAGTATAAAATCATTAATTAACGAACTTTAAATTTATAAATGCATAAGACCATATCCATAATAGGTTCAGGATTTTCAGCTTTATCAGCATCTTGCTATTTGGCAAAGGCTGGTCATAAAGTAACTATTTTTGAAAAGAATGATACTGTTGGAGGAAGAGCAAGACAACTTGTTAAAGATGGTTTTACATTTGATATTGGACCGAGTTGGTATTGGATGCCAGACATTTTTGAAAAATTCTTTAATGATTTCGGGAAAAGTACCAGTGACTACTATCAGTTAGAAAAGTTAAGTCCTGCCTATAAAATATTTTTTTCGGATGATGTAATTACCATTGGTGATCATATGGATCAAATCTGCGAAGAATTTGAACGTATAGAGTCCGGAAGTTCTAAACCACTTAGAAAATTTATTACTAAAGCACAAGATCATTATAATATTGCCATTAATAAAGTTGTTTTAAAGCCAGGCGTTTCTCCATTTGAATTGGTAACCAGAGAGACCGTAACTAGAATAGATCGCTTTTTTAAAACTATAAGTTCAGAAGTTCGAAAAAACTTTAAAAATCCTAAACTCATTTCAACATTAGAATTTCCTGTACTGTTTTTGGGAGCAAAACCAAATCAAACTCCTTCATTCTATAGTTTTATGAATTTTGCAGATTTCGGCTTAGGAACATGGCATCCAAAAGGCGGTATGTACGAAATCATAAAAGCAATGAAAAGTCTAGCGGAAGGCTTAGGTGTTACTATTTACAACAATAGTAATGTTGAAAAGATTAATGTTGAAAATGGAAATTCAGTTGGTATTACCGTTAATGGTAAAATTGTGATTTCTAATGTTGTTTTGAGTGGTGCAGATTATCATCATTCAGAAACATTACTCGATAAAAAACACAGACAATACAGTGAAAAATATTGGGATAAACGCACTTTTGCGCCTTCTTCACTACTCTTTTATATTGGTTTTGATAAAAAGCTTCAAAATGTAGAGCATCATAATTTATTTTTCGATACTAATTTTGAAACTCATGCTGAAGACATTTATGACGAGCCCAAATGGCCAGAAGACCCACTGTTTTATGTCAATTTTCCTTCGGTAACGGATAAAAGTATGGCTCCTATTGATTGTGAAACAGGATTCTTCCTTATTCCTATTGCACCAGGATTAGAAGACACTCCAGAATTGCGTCAACAATATTTTGATATCGTAATAAACAGATTTGAAAAACGCACAAAACAAACTGTTCGAGACCATATACTTTTTAAAGAATCTTTTTGCGTTAATGATTTTATAAGCGAATACAATTCTTACAAAGGAAACGCCTATGGCATGGCCAATACATTAATGCAAACCGCATTTTTAAGACCAAAACTAAAAAGCAAAAAAGTAAATGGACTATACTTTACAGGGCAGTTAACTGTTCCAGGACCAGGAGTTCCTCCATCACTAATTTCGGGAAAGTTAGTAGCTGAACTTATTCATAAAAATGAAGTTTAATTGCCATTAAAAAGAAATTTATACTATGAAATCAATTTTTGACAATGTCTCTAAAGAATGTAGCAAGGCTGTAACCAATGCTTATAGTACATCATTTTCTTTGGCAACAAAAATGTTATCTGACACTATTAGACAAGATATTTATAACATCTACGGTTTTGTAAGATTTGCCGATGAGATTGTAGATACATTTCATGATTACGACAAGGAAAAACTTTTTAAGAATTTTGAAAATGATTTAGAAGTAGCTTTAGTAGACAAAATTAGTTTAAATCCAATTCTAAACGCCTTTCAAGAAACCTATCACAGATACGGAATTGATAAACATTTAGTGAACTCGTTTATGAACAGCATGCGACAAGATCTTCATAAAAAGGACTATTTAACTGAGCAAGAATATAAAGATTATATCTATGGTTCTGCCGATGTCGTTGGACTTATGTGTTTAAAAGTGTTTGTTAAAGGCAATGCTGAGAGGTATGAAGACTTAAAGGATTCAGCAATGAGTTTGGGTTCAGCTTTTCAAAAAGTAAATTTCCTAAGAGACTTAAAGACAGATCATGAAGATTTAAGTAGAACTTATTTTCCTAATACTGATTTAAATAAACTTGATGAAGCTTCAAAAAAAGCCATAATCGCTGATATAGATGAAGATTTCGCAAAAGGATTAAATGGAATAAAACGCTTACCTTTAGAAGCCAAGTTTGGAGTGTTTATGGCATATCGTTATTACAATAAGCTACTTGAAAAATTAAAAAAGACACCAGCTTTAAAAATAAAATCTACTAGAATTAGAGTTGCTAATTATAAAAAGATAGAATTGCTGACAAGAAGCTATGTTAAATATCAACTCAACTTATTATAAATCTAAAAAACAATAATTATGCAAACTGTTTTTTGGATACTGATTTTTCTGGGTACATTCTTCATTATGGAATTTAACGCATGGTTTACACATAAGTACATCATGCATGGCTTTTTGTGGAATCTACATAGAGATCATCATAATAAAGACCACGATAGTTGGTTTGAGCGTAACGATGCATTTTTTATTTTCTACGCTATCGTAAGTATGTCTTGCTTTTATCTATGGAGTTATGAGGCTGTTTGGTATTGTCTACCTATTGGCTTAGGTATAATGGCCTATGGAGCTGTTTACTTTATTGTGCATGATATTTTTATACATCAACGGTTTAAATGGTTGCGTAATCTCGATAATAAATATGCAAGAGGTTTAAGGCGTGCTCACAAAATTCATCACAAACACCTAGGTAAAGAAAAAGGTGAAAATTTTGGAATGCTCATTGTGCCTTCAAAGTATTTTAAATAACTATTCGGACAACAAACGATCTAATTGGCTTCTTACAGATTCGCTATTCCAGTTAATAGCACCAGACTCATCAACTACTATCTCTCCTTTTTTATTTATGATAAATGTTCTTGGAATAGAACCTGTTTTTAATTCATCAGGAATTTCATTCAATGTATTATAAACTAAAAAGTCGAATTCTTTCTTTGTCTTGAACTGTTCTACTGTTTTAAAATCATCATTTGTCACAAACAGAAATACCACTTTATCATTATAGTCCTCATATAAAGCTTGAAGGCTTGGCATCTCAGCTATACAAGGAGGACACCAAGTTGCCCAAAAATTTATAAACACAACTTTACCTTCAGTTTCTTTAAAGCTTATGGTTGTGTTTGCATCAGACTGTAATTCCCAATTAATGTATGCAACAGCTGACCTATCTTCCTTATCTATAATTGATGATTTATTAATATAACTCAAGCCTTTATGTAATACAACTTGAAGTGCTTGTCTTGTCTGTGGAATAATAAATACTGCAATAAGAATTAAAAATACAATATTGCGTGTGGTAATTTTGCCTTTCATTAATTATAAAATTAAGC
>NZ_JADGDZ010000073.1 GCF_016744625.1 Winogradskyella sp. | reverse complement strand
GTATTACATAAAAAAATCCCCAATAAAGGGGATTTTAAACTCACATTTTATTAAAAATCACTTTCTATAAATAGGGATTTTAAGACCTACATAAACATCCGTTGTTTTGGAACTGTCTGATAATAGATTTGTAAAAACTGAACCTGAACCAACAGTCAAAGGACCAAAGCGAAAACCACCACCAAATGACACATCTCTATATTGTCTAAAACTAAGAGGCGCATAAAAACTAAACCATTTAGTTTCTAATCGAGGTGCTAAAGTCACTGTGTTAATTACAGAATTACTGAGTTCTGTGCCATCTTTTACCATAGACAAATCTGCCTGAGCACTCACAAACCATTTTTTGGCTAACCTATAATCAACTAGTAAATGTAATGCAGTAGGTAATTTTATTTTTGCAGCTTTTTTAGTTTCTACACCTGCATAGTTATCATCTAAAAAATCTTCAGTATCCTCATCAAAAGTAGAAGCATCCACTGTTGCATTTAAATTATAAGCAGTAATTGTTGCATCATCATAATTTATAGAACCTATGTCAGTAACCGATACACCTATTTTTAATTTATAAGGGTCTTTGTAACTAGGTACTGAATCTTTTTCTCTATTTGGATGCCATTGGTAGGTAAAACCAATATCTAATCCAAAACCAGCAGTAAGATCACTAAAGTCAATGTCACCATCTTCAAAATCTCGACTAGTACCATAGTTCAACTCACCTTGTGTAGTTAATGTTTCTGTAGCTGCCATATATTGCCCTTGCATTCCTGGACTATCCATAAAAACACTGCCACCACCTTGAAGGTATTTTATGGTTGCTCCTCCTTTTAATAGATGATTGGGTTTATCTACTAGTATTCTACCATAAGCCAATCCTATTTCTGCCCAAGCATGAATAGTTCCATTTAAGTTTCGAGAATCAAAATCAAAATCATCGTCTGTATCAAAATCGTCTGCAACAGATTCATAAAGCTCTCCATTTATATTATTAATATTAAAGCTTGCTCTTACTCTACTGATTAATCCGATACTACTTTTTTTATTGAGGTTAAACATAAAAGAAGGTCCAAGAACATCTGCATTTAAGAAAAAATTATTCTCATCACTCGGAAATTTTTCAGTGTCCTCATCAAAATCAAATCCACCATCAGAACTTATAATATCACTCACATTAATACCAAAGTAATCACTGCCTCCAAAGAAGCTAGCAGAGAATAGATTAATATCAGTTTTTAAGTTTGAACCTACGATACTAGATGGATTATAAGCTACTCCTTGGACACCAGAGTAATTATCAATAGCATGACCGACATAACTCTGACCATAAGTAAACGTAGCGATAAGACATAAGACACTACTTAATAAAATTTGTTTTTTCATTGTTGGTTGATTTAGTTAATAGTTATACTAAAGTATTAACCTCATATTAAAAGGAAATACTTAGTGCTGAGTAATTTATTAAAATCTATATTTCTTTTCTAAAGCATATCGCATCAATTCGCCCTTGCCTTGAAGTCCTAGAATTCTAATCATATTTTTACGATGCGTATCAACAGTATGTAAACCTATAAAAAGTTCATCCGCAATTTCGCGAGAGGTTTTCCCTTGTGCTATTAAACCTAAGATTTCTACCTGTCGTTTAGTTAAAATACCCTTAGCTTTTTTATTAGTATCATTCTCTGCATTAGCTTCTATATTGGCATCAAAATAGGTGTTACCACTATAAACAGATCGAACCGCTTTTAACACTTCTTCTAATGGTGAATTTTTAAGTAAATAACCTGAAGCACCAGCATCTAACATTTGGTGTATTGCTTCTTTTTGATCGAACATAGTAAAGCCAAGAACTTTTGTATACGGTAATTCTTTTTTTATCAATTTCGTTGCAGCTATACCATCCATTTTAGGCATTCTTATATCTGTAATGACTACATTTGGCTGTTTTAAACGCACCAAATCCAAAAGCGCTTCTCCATCGTTTGCTGTACCAACGATTTCAATATCTTCTTCATATTCTAATAATAATTTTATACCATCAATTAGAGATTGATGATCTTCTGCTATGGCTAATCGTATCATAATGGTATATCAATTATTACTGTTGTTCCTTTATTTTTTTTTGATTCTATAGTTAGTTTTCCATCTAAATGCTCAACACGTTTATCAATACTACTAATTCCCATGCCAGCATTTGTTTTAGTTATTTGGCTAGGGTTAAAGCCTTTGCCATTATCTTCTACCATAATATTTATACTGTCCTCATGGTTAGTTAAATGAATAGTCACTTCTGAAGCTTCAGCATGTTTTATAACATTGGTAACAAGCTCTTGGATGACTCTAAACAAGGTCAGTTCTAAACTATTTTCCAAACGATTATCTAATCCGTAATCTAAAACCTCTATTTTTATCTTATTTGAAACCGAAATTTTATCTGCCATATTTCGTACAGATTTGAGTAAGCCTTGTTTAGCGATAACACCAGAATTTTTGGCATGTGCAACAGAACGCACCTTTTGATAAGCTTCTTCAATTAAGCTATTAGTTTTATCAAAAAGCTCTGGTGAGTCTTTATCTTTTAGAGCATTAAAATGAAGCTTAACCGTTGCCATTAGTCCACCTAAATCATCATGCAAGTCATTAGCAATACGTTGCCTTTCTTTTTCCTGACCTTCTATCATAGCATCAATAGCAGTAAGTTCTTGGTCCTTTAAAACGGTTGCTAATTTTTGAGATTCTAGTGCTTTTTCTTGTTCTGCTAATCTTTGTTTTCTTTTGGTGTTTTTGAATATTAGAAAGGCTATTATACTTCCTAAGGCTAAGCTTCCAGCAAGTCCAAATGCTATATCTCTATTTTGCTCAGATTCTTTTTCACTTTGCAATCGTTTTGTTTCAATTTCTAGATTATCTGCTCTTAATTTTTCGTTTTGATACTTTTCTTCAGTCTCATTTAATGCAATAGCCTTTTTATATTCATTTAAATCCTTTAATTGAACCTTTTCTAAATCCGCATAAAATAATGCACTATCATATACTTTCAGCCCTTTATATGTATTTGATATAGACCTGTATAGCTTTGCTTTTTTTATATAACTGTTAGATGGTAAAGTCTTTCTTTCAATTGTTTTAAAAAGCTGTAAAGCTTTTTTATTGTTTCCTTCCTCAAGATAATCTTGAGCCAAATTACCTACTAATCCAAAAATTTCTTTATCAATATAGGACCCTTTGAATTTTTCTAAAAGTTTTATTGCTCTATTCGTATAGACTTTAGAACTGTCATTCTGTTTTAAAAAATAGCCAAAGTGTATACCTATATATTGATTTAATTTAGCTTGTATATAAATGTTAGAGCTATTCTGAGCAATTTTCAAGGCATCTTTAAACTCTTCTATCCTTGGAGTTTTATGTTTTACAGCATATAAATTGATTTCATAAAACAATACTGTCGCTTTGTCACTTTTGGTATTAGCATATTGTTTGTAGTTTTTAACGTAATCATTTATTAATTGACGTTGCTGTCTATTACTAAAATAAAGGTATTCAATAATTTTTTTTGATGAAAAGTTAATTAAAAGAGTATCATTAATTGATTTTGTATATAATAGATTGTTTCTTAATATTATATATGCTAAAGAATCTTGCGGAATATCTTTGCTTAATAAAATTTGTGCTTCTTTAAAATTTCCTAAGACTCTAGCAAAATTAGATTCATAATTAACTTTTGAAATCTCTTTACCACTAAAACCATTTTTTAATACATTAATATTCCAAAGAATTAATTCCTTTTCTTGTGAAGCCTTTAATTCTTTCAAAACTTGCTCTGAAGCCTCAATATTATAATCGTTTAGATGTGCTAAAGCTACTCTCAAAATTGTATTATCTTGAGAATAGCCTATGGACACATAAAATAATAATCCTAAGATTATGATTTTTTTCAAAATGTAATATTTCTTTTAACCTTCAATAGTTATTAAACTTCTACAAAAACGTTCACCATAATCAACTTTATTTTCATCGTTTTTTATAGCGTTCGCCCTCAAATCATAGCTAGTACGCAATGTACTTCCATATTCAGTTTTAATGATATAACCTTCTTCATCTTTATCAACTGTAGTTTTTGAAATGTCGGGATTTGAAGAAGTAATATGTATATCTATATACTCACCAGGTTTTATATTAAATCTATCAACTAAATCAACTGACACCAAATCTCTACTAACATCATCGCTTGAGTCATTACCAATATCTACCTGAAAATGATGAAAAATCACATCAGAACCTTTAAATTTTGACTTACCTAAATATTTGGCATTTCTAAGATTAAACCTAGTGCATGTTTTATATTCCTTAAGTTTTATATTCATTGCATCCACTTTAGTCACATCTATAGCATTTATAGAACTAGTAACAACTACTTCTCCAAATAATCCAAAACCATGTTTCAAATCAATATGAATGTTTCTATACATTGCTTCAGTAGAACACGTATACACCAAATCACTACTTATATTATCATCTGTATTATTGGGTTCTTCAGTTATGTATCTACAGTCGGCACAAGAATTATCCGGTTTGTAGAGGTAAATGAACAAAAGCAAAACAGCTAGCAAAAGCAAAGACATAGTTTTAAAAAAGGAATTCTTCATAAGGGTTAGTATTTAATTAATAGCTCAAAGATGCGAAGTAGGAATACATCAAAACATACCCAATACTAGGTATATTACGTCATTAAGTTATAAAATAAATGGGAATTAATAAGAAAAATAGGGCAAAAGTCCTAAAAACAGGTTACATAAAAATAAACTTAACCGCAGCAATCATAGCTATAAAGCCAATAAAAGCAATGAGTACCCAAACGGTTCCTTTGTAGTAACGTTTATGAAGTTTAAGGTCTTTGCGATATTGATAGGCAATAACAATAGCAAAGGCTATAAAAAATAATAATCCAAAAATCAATTGACCAGTACTGAACATCTTCTTATTTTTATGCGAAAATAAGAATTAAGCTACTAATAAACTAACACTATTATGCAAGACAAAATTAATGCTGTAAAAGCATTTCATACCGCCTTTAAAATTGGTCACAGAGAAACACTAAAAGCGGACTTAGGATTAGAAAAAAATATGCTGCGCTACAAACTAATGCGCGAAGAGAATGAAGAGTACTTAGAAGCTGCTAATGATAATGATTTAGTTGAAGTTGCGGATGCCTTAGGCGATATGCTATATATCTTATGTGGTACTATTATTGAACATGGTATGCAGCATAAAATCGAAGAAGTCTTTGAAGAAATACAACGTAGTAATATGAGTAAACTAGGAGAAGATGGTGAACCTATTTACAGAGAGGATGGTAAAGTATTAAAAGGACCTAATTACTTTAAACCACATATAAAAGAAATTTTAGAATCATAAAAAAAGCAGCCAATTGGCTGCTTTTTTTTATTACATCACAATCAATAGTGATTATTTTACTTCGTGTCTCCAACCATGAACATCTTCAGTCACGTTATGTTGTATGTTTAATAAGGTTTGCTTAAATAACTTTCCATAAGAATCTTCGACATCTTTAATTTCGAAAAGTTCATCTTGATGCTGAAACGCAGAAACCGGACTAATTACAGCCGCAGTACCTACACCAAACACTTCTTTTAGACTACCTTCTCTTGCAGCCGTTTTAATTTCTTCAACAGTGATTTGCCTTACTTCACAATCTATACCCAAATCACTAGCCAACTGAATGACGCTTTTACGTGTTACACCATCTAAAATTCTATCGTTATTTGGTGCTGTGATTAATTTGTCATTAATTCTAAAAAACACATTCATTGTACCTGCTTCTTCCAAGTACTTATGCGTATTAGCATCTGTCCATATAATTTGCTGAAACCCTTGTGCTTGTGCTAAACTTGTTGGGTAAAATTGTGCCGCATAATTACCTGCCGCTTTTGCATAACCAACACCACCATCAGCAGAACGACTAAATTGTTCTGCAATTAATACACGTACTGCAGAATTATAATACGACTTTGCTGGTGAGCAAATAATTATAAATTTATAAGAATTAGCAGGAGATGCAGATATTGCAGGTTCGGTTGCTATAACAAATGGTCGCAAATAAAGCGAATTACCAACACCAGATTTTATCCATTCATTATCTAATTTTAAAAGTGTTTCTAATCCATTAAAGAAATAATCTTCAGGAAATTCTGGCATTGCCAAACGTGCTGCAGACTTATTAATTCTATCAAAGTTTTGTTTAGGTCTAAATAAAAAGATCTTTCCATCATCATCTTTATAGGCTTTCATACCTTCAAAAACAGCCTGACCATAATGAAATACACGTGCCGAAGGCTCAAAAGTTAAGGATTGGTATGGCATAATTTTAGGCGTTTGCCATGCACCATTTTCATAATCACACACAAACATGTGATCTGTAAATACACGACCAAAGTCTAAATTGCTAAAATCAACATTGTTAATTTTAGAAGTCTCAGATGTTTCAACTACGATATTGTCTGCATGTATAGCCATAATTACCACTAATTTAATGCCAAAAATACATAATCGTTAGCGTTAAAAAAAGGTAATATTCCCTTAAATTGTGTAAATTTGTAATTCGATAATTTATCAATCTAAAACTTAATAATAATGAAAAAAATAGTCTTATTTCTAGCAATTAGTTTAGCTATGGTTTCTTGTAAAAACGAAACAAAAACCACTGAGAACAAACTAGAAGAAATAAAAGAAGAAATTGCTTATGCTTCTTTCGGAATGGAAATTAACGACGCAGATGCTTTAACGTCTGATCGTATGATGGAACATTACAAAACTATGAAAGAAGGCGATACTATTAATTCTAAAATGAGTGCTAAAATTAACGAGGTTTGTTCTGCAAAAGGTTGTTGGATGACTTTAGATATGGATGGCGAAAATGAAGTGATGGTAAAATTTAAAGACTATGGTTTCTTTATGCCTCTAAATGCGGAAGGTGAAGTTGTTGTTAACGGAAAAGCTTATGTTTCAGAAACATCTGTTGAAGAGTTAAGACACTACGCAGAAGATGCAGGTAAATCTAAAGAAGAAATCGAAGCGATTACAGAACCAAAACGTACTTATTCATTTGAAGCTGATGGAGTCTTACTTAAACAATAGAGTTCTAATTGTCTTTTTTTGTTCATTTTTTGTGCTATTTAGTTGCAAAAATGAACAAAAAATAGCTGAAGAACCAACTAAAAAGAATGTTGAATACGACATGTATCAACCTTCTGAAATGGCAGGTTTTATGAATGCTATGTATGCTTATAATGTGCAATTAAAGCAACAGATTATTGCAGGCGAAACATCAGTAAATATGCCTTTGGATTTAATGAAATTACATTCGGCAGAAATGTCTAATGGAAAAGGAAGAACTGCAGTTTGGAATAGCTTTGTAAATGTATTTATTGAGTCACAACAATCTGTTGCTGATACAATTTCTAATGTGGAATTAAAAGATCGCTTCAATGCTGCAATTAATAATTGTTTAGCATGTCATAAAACAGAATGCGTTGGACCAATACCTAAGATTAAAAAATTACTGATTCAATAGTATTTGCAACGAAAAATAATCACCACAGCAGATGGTTCTAAAACCATACAAATAGAAGATTGGGATGAACAATACCATTCCATTCATGGTGCAATACAAGAAGCAAACCATGTATTTTTAAAACATGGTTTGCTTTTTTATTATCATAATTATTGTCATTCTGAACTTGTTTCAGAATCTATGCAACTATCAGTTCTAGAAATAGGTTTAGGAACTGGACTCAATGCCTTCCTCACCTTAATTGAAGCAGAAAAGCTAAATCAAAGCATCAATTATGTTGGTGTTGAAGCTTATCCTGTTTCTTCTGACGAAATAGAGCAACTGAATTATGTTGAGTTGACTTCAAAAAATCATACAGATATATTCAAAAAAATGCACAATGTTCCTTGGGAAACACAGCATCAAATTACTTCGGGTTTTCAATTAGAAAAGCAACAAAAATTCTTTAAAGATATTGATGCAGAAGCTGCTTTTGATATCATCTATTTTGATGCTTTTGGAGCGCGTGTTCAACCAGATTTATGGACAGAAGCTATTTTTGAAATCATGTTTAAAGCCATAAAAGAGAATGGTGTATTAGTTACCTACTCTGCCAAAGGAAGTGTAAGGCGTGCTATGCAAGCCGTTGGTTTTACCGTAGAGCGACTTCCTGGCCCTCCTGGCAAGAGAGAAATGTTGAGAGCAACGAAACATTCAACGAGTGTAACAAGTTAAATATTGAGAGCTAGAAAAAGGCTCAAAACTAATATTTTGTCACTTCGAGTGAAATTCCATTTTTCAGGAATTTTGTATCGAGAAGCTTTCATAGTACACAAGGTTCTCGACACGTTTCTCGCATACTCAAAACACTCGAACTGACAACATAGTTAACAATACAAAAACGTTAAATCCAAACTAAAGTCAGTCTTTTGGATTTTAACCTTTCGTACCTTTACACAAAGGAGGGCAAATGATTGTTTTAATTGCAGGAGCGACAGGATTAATAGGACAAGAGATTGTAAAACAATGTCATGCAGAAGGAATTAACGTTCATTATTTAACCACTTCAAAATCTAAGTTAAGCACAACTTCTAACTACAAAGGCTTTTACTGGAATCCCAAAACTAACAACATCGACCACAATTGTTTTGAAAATGTCACTGCGATTATAAATATGGTTGGCGCTTCTATTTCTAAACGATGGTCAAACTACTACAAAAAAGAAATCCTCGAAAGCCGAACCAAAACTGCTCAGCTTTTACAAGACACTATTAAAGCGCATAATTACTCTATAGACCACGTCATTTCAGCAAGCGCTATTGGTATTTATCCATCAAGTCGCACCAATTACTATGAGGAAACTTATACTGAGGTTTCTGATACTTTTTTAGGAGAAGTAGTTCAGCAATGGGAAACTGCAATCGATGGTTTTAAAACCTTAGGCTGTAAGGTTGCAAAAATTAGAATTGGATTAGTTTTAGCAAAAGAAGCTGGTGCTTTACCAAAACTCACAAAACCAATGAAGTTTGGTGTTGGAGCAGCTTTTGGTAATGGCAAACAATGGCAAAGTTGGATTCACGTTAAAGATTTAGCTGGCATCTTTGTTTATACATTACAAAATAAATTAGAAGGCATTTATAATGGAGTCGCACCAAATGCAGTAAGTAACCGAGAGTTGACTAGATTAGTTGCAAAAGTCTTAAAACGGCCTTTAATTTTACCAAACATCCCAAAGGCAGTGATAAAATTAATCTTGGGAGAAATGCACATCTTAATCTTTCAAAGTCAACGTGTCAGTTCACAGAAAATAGAAACCAATGGTTATCATTTTATGTACGCAAATTTAAGACCAGCTTTAGAAGATTTATTAAAGTAGCTTTTCTATATATAAGTCAAAAAAGGGTTTCTTTACAAATGTAAAGAAACCCTTTTATCTATTTGTGATTTTGTTTTTAACAACCCAATATTCCGAAAGAAATTGTGAGGGCTTGATCTACTTTTTCACCTTTAATATTTTCTGCTGGTTCCCATGTTCCTGGTGTATTGTTAATGAGCTCTATCATCATTTTATCTACTGATGGATAACCAGATGCTCTATCGAGTTTTGCGTTTTCAATAGTTCCATTTTTAGTTACTGTAAAAATTATTTTAGCTGGTTTTAGTTTATCTGATTCAACATTAGCTCTTGCAGCTTCACTGCTTTTATCGAGATATGCTATTAGTGACTCTTTACCATCTATATATTTAGCTTGCTTCTCTGGCACTACAGAAAGATATGGTGTCCACGTGCTATTTTGCAATTGACCATCCTCAAAACTCTTCTCTCTATAATCAGCCCAAATCAATAAATTGGTTGAATAATCAGCTGATTGTAAGAGTTTAATTTGTGCTGGTGTTAGATTTCCAGAATTGCCCGTATTGGCAGTTTCTCTGACATCAGTTTTATTCTCTCCATCAAGGACAATTACACTCAGTTTTTTATAAAGCACAATGCGTCCAGCATGCTCATCGGCAATAAAATCACTAAATGATTTTGCTTTATCTAAGTCTGTCTTTTTAATAACATTAAACCTTGGACCTACATCAAAAATAAAATCAGAATTGATTCTTTCTGTAATTATTACTGGTCCTTCAATATTACTTGCTAAATCTTGGTTTTCTAAAACTTCTAACTGATCTGCTTCTTTCTCTTTCTCGTTACTAAAATCACAAGCCGTTAAACTCAATGCTGTAAGTACTGTACAAAAAATTATAATATTCTTTTTCATATCTACTAATTTAAAGATTGTTTTCAATCAAATGTAAGGCAGAGAGACCATCTAATGTCTACATCAAATGTGAAAAAATTGTAAATTCTTTGTGAAATGAGTTGAAAACACATTCAAATACAACTCAAGCTTCATTCTTTTGCAAGGCTGCTAATCTTTACGCGATTGATGGATTTTCCTTCCCTATTTAACTATGACACCTATACATTATTCGATATCTTTTTAGTGGTTCTAAAGTTTACAATACACGTTCTCAAGCAATATTTCTCTTCAACTATTGCATTAGACAAAAAGAGTTCTCCACCTGCTTGTAGTGTATTCACTAATTCTTCATTCAATGTATTTAAGTATGCTCCTTTTACTCATCATTCTATAATTTCGTAGTCAATACTTAGTTTTCTTAACGCTCTTAAAGCAGAACCCGAGTTTTTATCATCAACCTCAATATCTACAGCATCTCCTTCTAAGAGTATATCTGTAAGCTCATTAGACAAGGATGCATTGATAGATGAAATCTCTACAATACATTTGGCTATCGCTCTTCTATCTGGTCTTTGAGCATCACAAAACAATAAGTTTAATTTCATGTGTTTTTATTTATTTTAGTTTCTCATTAGGACTACTCTTTACTTTCTGGTAAAGGTGAGATCATAATGTGTGCTCTATGTGTTCCTGGATTCATAATCCAAGGATGATTTTTAGCCATTGGAGCATTTGGCAAACCAGTAGATTCTGATGTGGACCAAGGCATATATACAACATATCGGAGTTGTGCTCCTTCAACTTTTGAAGTTTTAGAGTCATAC
Source organism: Winogradskyella sp. (assembly GCF_016744625.1). Lineage (GTDB taxonomy): Bacteria > Bacteroidota > Bacteroidia > Flavobacteriales > Flavobacteriaceae > Winogradskyella. Next base: position 6,429 of record NZ_JADGDZ010000073.1, on the reverse strand, counting down.
TCTGTTTTGGCTCCGAAGTAAATGTGTAAAGTCGATCCAGGTGTTATTTTAAGTTGCCCAGATTTCATTTCTGCTTCACGAATAGCAAAGATTTCTTGCCCTGTTTTTTCTTCTGCTCTTAAAGCTCTTCCTCTTGCCATAAAAGGTTCAAGGCTTTTGTGATAACATGCGGCATTAAATCCATCTTGTTTAGGATTATCTGCAAGAACAATAAATTCATTATCCCCTTCTCTTAGTGTTACAAATTCACCTGCCATATTATATCCAATAACTTTGCATTTAGATCTACTTGCTTCTGGAGCTGCCATTAAGGCGGTTGCAATTAGAGCTTCATCTGTATCTATAGCCTTTAATTGTTTATTGCTATCATTTGATGCAGACTCTGCTACAGTTTCCGTTGTAGAAGATTCCTCTGTTGCTGTTTTTGTTTTGTCTGATGAATTACAAGACATCAAAATTCCTATAAAAATAAATGTTGTAATAATACGTATCATGTTTTACTAGTTTTTTATTTAAATGTTGGTCAGCTCTAAATTAAGAAAAATTTACTACAAGTAATTTAGCTCAATCCATAATATCAAAATCAATACTAAGTTTTCGCATCGCTCTTAAAGCAGAACTAGAGTTTTTATCTTCCAACTCTTTTTTTACTATGCCATAGTAAACGCAATCAATAGACTACCTAGATAAAACAAATTTATGCAGACGAGCTTTCATGTTCCTGTGTAATATGACCAAGGTCATTGTAATATTATTAAGGCTCCTTTAATTTCATTCATAATTGAAATCAAATGATACAGGCATTTGGTTTTGCAGATTACACGTTGGTTTTTAACGGAAATATAACTTTATGTGAAATAGGATGAAAAAAATACATTGTTCAAATTGTGGTTCCGAAATTTCTAAAGACACTAAATTCTGTGGGAATTGTGGAGGAGAAATAAATCTAATAGAAATTAAAACTAATATCTGCCCAAGATGTGATTATGTTGGAGCTACAGATGAAAATTATTGTCCAGAGTGTGGAATCGCTCTAACCTTAAGTGATAATGAAAAGAAAACACCTAATTCACAATTTAAGGTAGCAGAGATTAAAAAGCCTCGACCAGTAGCTAAAACAACTACTACCCTTCCTATTAAAAAGAAAAAAGAGGGCTTCTTCCGAACTCTCGGAAAGGTGACCTTATGGATTTTTGGAATTGGAGTATTGGGAGTAGTCGCTTTATATTTTATTGGAGACAATATTGACTCATCAAACACACTTGAATCCGCTCCTTCAACATTAACTGACATCACCTTTAATCCTGAACCAGTTATAGGTTCAGGCACAAAAGTTTTTGAAATAGAACCTATAACCGGAGTTATTCTTAAAGCCAAACAAGGAGTTCTTGATAAAAATAGAGATTTCAAAGTTGAAAAATTATCAGACGATCAGGTTAAGGAAATAGCTGAAAATTTAACGAATATTAATGCAGTTCCTTTAAAAGGAATTTATATTGATTCAGGTATGGAAGATGATGAGATTTTTTCTGGCACACTAGATGTTGAGTTAAGCTTATCTGAATTCAAAATTCCTGCTTCCATGGCTGATTATTTGTGTATTATTCGTACCGAATCAGACGGAACCTCTGCTATAATACCATCTCATGTAGAAAATGATCAAATAAGTTTTGAAACTGAACGAAACTCAGTATTTCTAATGGGCTTATTAGTAGCAGTTGGCACTTCTAGTGTTACTTTCATTGCTCATACTCTCCAAAAAGATGGTGTTCTTGATGATGAGTATAAAATTGACGCGAGTGTTTATAAAAAAGGATTTTCTGTAATCAATAATGTTGATGGTTACTCCTTATATTATCCTGCTAGGATGCCTAAAGCTAATCCTACAGAAGTTAATCGGGTTGAGGCAATTCTTGCAGATATATTGAAGAGAAATAAAATTCAAGCATCCGAAACACATGTAAATTTGATTAAGAAATCCCCAGATTTGATGATGAAACTTTGGAATGTTCTTCAGAAAGATCAAGAATTCTTAGAAGTACAAAAACTACTGAACGACGAACAATGGAAACAAGATAACCTTTGGCCACAGGAAGTAACTGAAATTGTAAAAACCCTAAGGTTAGCTGACTCCTATCTTTTCGGAAATATGACGGCTCTAGGAAGAGGTTTTAAGCGCTATGACAATATAGACATAATAGCTCTTGATGAATGGCCTAGCAGTTCTTTAGCTCCAGCAATAAGTAGGAATCCTATATCTAAACAACCATACGTTCTTGTTAATGTTGATCACATATTTAGCACTAAAAGTCCTGAATTTAAAAAATGGAGTGAGCGATTATTACCAACAATGGTGCACGAAATCTTCCATACTTGTCAGGTTAGATATTTAGGCACCTTTGTAGCAGATAGAGATAAATACCTCTGGTTTTGGGAAGCAACTGCAATTACTGTTGAAAAACAGGCAAGAGAGTATTTTGAAAATCAACAAATAATTCCTCACGATAAGATGACAATAAGCTTGGAAAACAGTAATTATTGTCAGAAAGACTTCGCATTTCTTAATGGCTATTCCGAACGTACCGACCTACAAAATCAAGGATACACCTATGCCACATTGATTGAATATATAAGCAATCAGTATGCAGTAAATACAGGAAAACCCAAAGAAAAATATATAAACTATGCTTTAGAAAAATTCGCCGAGTTACGCGATGCTAGAGCAACTCTGATAAAGACCACAACTAACAGTAACCATGGTTTTGAGGAACTCTACAAAAACTACTGCCATGAATCTTTATCTAGTTTTATATTAGGCTATGCCGAAGCCCGAAATGCAAAATTCCCATTTCCAACAACTGTTAACCTAACAAAGGGTTCTCCTGTTACTACAATTGATAACAATTATGAATCCTTAAGCCTTGTTATGCGAAAGTTTAACGTATTAGGAGCTGATATGACAAAAGATAATTCTGTAAAATTAGTTCTTCGCGGAACAGTTGGCAATGTAATGCGTTATTCTGATGGTTTCTCAATCGCCACCACTTCTAATGAAGAAAATGAGAACTATCGCGTATTAAAACAACCGAACAACATGAGCACAGACGAGTTTGATGTTGAGATAGGATTTGGAACGGCTGCCAATAATAACTCCTTCTTTTTACAAGATGTAAACTACGATATGGATAAGAGTGTTCACCGCTCCTATGAGGTTTTTGCAATGTATAAACCGGCTACACCTTCGCTTACTTTTAATCAGGCCACGGAAGAAAGATGGTATCTTACCATACAATATAAAAAATCTAACTTAAAGAAAGAGGACTACGTTGACGAATACAAGATTACTATGCGTTGTCCTAATGGTGATATCTATTCATTTATTACTGAAGAAAACAAATTGGAGTTACCTACTAGTTATGATAGGCAAACCTTATCTAGTAGTATCAACAACATTGATAACATCCACTCTATTGAATTGATAAAGGCAGGCGGCAACAGTACCATAACTGGTAATTTTGATTTGCTTTATAGGGAATTGACTAGCTCTGATGCCAAAGTTATGGGACCTCAGAGTATGGCTGTTAGATTAGCAGTTGATGGCGTAGTTGATTTAACAGCAGATGCCGACGAACTATCAATAGATGAGACTATCTCTTACAAGGTAACTGTCACACCAGACAAAAGCAATTACACTTATTATTGGTATATAGACGGACATGTAGATCAAGAAGGTAGTAGTAGTAGTAGTAGTAGTAGTTTGCAGGTTAACTTTGAAAAAGCTGGCACCTATACAGCTAAAGTAACTGTAAGAGATGAGAATGGAAAGAACATTGGTAGTGATAACTGGACGTGTATAGTAACATCAGAAGAAATCAATAGTATTACACTTGTTGCTTACTATGAACGATTTAACTTTAAAACAGAGGTGATGTACAAAGTTGAGGCTCACGAAATCACTCCTGGTTATGACGTGTTCTATATTGTCAAAGAAGGAGAAAATATGGCGAATAACAAGTATAAATATAAGTGGATTGTGAATGGTGTTAAGGATAATTCTGCAGGAAATTCTTCAAAATGGGGAAACAACTTTGCTTTAAAAGTAGAGCATGAAGCAAGAGACTGGTCAGCGGAGATTAAGGGAGGTGTAATTGGAATAGGATCTACAACAGTTTGTGTAGAAGTATTTGATAAAAATGACCGTTTCATTGGTAAAGACTGTTGGACAGTTAACGTGAAAGAACCTGTGGGTGAATATCTAAACTCTCCTGTAATTCCAGATGGTGATGAGGATGAGAATGAGTAATATGATTTCAAAAGCAAGAAATAATTGGTAAACAAAATAACAATGACACACTGTTCAAATTGTAACGCAATACTAAAAGAAGGTGTAAAATTCTGTACTAATTGCGGAGCTCCCATCAAAAAGGTAGAGCAAACCAAAAAAGTAAATCCTGGTTTAACTGTGTTAGGAGAAAATACACCAAAGTCTCGCTCAAAAGGAACCAAAATATTAGTTGGGTTAATTGCTGTTATTGCCCTGTTTTTTATTGTAAGAGCATTAGTAACCAATATTGATATTTCCAGAAATTCTATGTCTATTTCAAAAGCACTGAATAAGATAGAAGGTGAATGGTATGATCCTACAGGCGAATTGCTAGAAGATACCGAAACAGTAATTACATTTAGAAAACGAGGAGATGTCGTTATAGGAGAAGACAAAAACAAAACACTTTACATTCAGTTACTTGCCATTGGCACTGATGAATATAGTGGTTTAGTGGTATTAAATGGTAATGATGACAATGTTATTGTGCAGTATTATCACGATGATAATCAACTAATTTTTCTTAGCAAAATATCAGAGAACAGTTGGTCTCTTAAAAAAATAAATTAAAATATAAATTATGAGTTTTTGTACAAAATGCGGGCAAAAGTTAATGGTAAAAGCTAAGTTTTGTCCTAGTTGTGGTGAGAAGATTTTAGAGTCTAATTTAGAAAAGAAATCACAAAAATCCTCTGAAAATGAATTGGTTTCCAACCAGATATCAATGTTAGTAACGAGCGATATAAAAAAGATTAATAATAAAATAGAGCTGCAAAATAATCAGAGTGGGATTATCAAAAAAGCCAAGTACGCAGCTGTTTTTTTTGCATTAGTAATAGCAATCGCATTTACTGACTTAGATGTATTGTCTATACATCCAGCAATAGTAATGCTTTCTATTTTCTTATTTATTTCATCATTGGTAATTATCTACATGTTTAGAAGTCGAGAAGAGAAATCGCAATCTTTAATAACTGGCGAAAACCTATTAGCATCTTGGACGTTAAATGACACTCAAAAAACTGCATATGTAGATTATCTTTTTGAACACGAAAAAGGAAAAAATTTACCTATTTTAATTGTCATTTCGATCCTATCAATAATCATATTTGGTGTATTTATATTAGTGATAGACGAAGGGAAGTTCACTATGTTCCTGGTACTAATTGGGTTAATTGCTTTTGTATCGGTTTTTGCTTTCGGAATGCCAAGATATTATAAATATCAAAACTCAAAAAACGATGGAAAAGTTTTAATAGGCGCAAAGTTTGCTTACATCAATGGCTATTTTCACAATTGGGATTTTATGCTTTCAGGCTTGTCCAAGGTAAAAGTGATGAGCACTCCATTTCATGGAATCAACCTCGTTTATTACTATACAGATAGAACTTTAAAACACAGTGAAGAGCTTTTCATTCCAGCAAATGAAAATCAAAATTTGAATGATTTAGTAGCCGAATTAAAGCATGAAAATTGAAAAGGCAACTAATTAGATTTCAATTGAATCTGTAAAAGAATTCAAAATCCCAATAAAAACAAATGCTGTAATAATACATATCATGTTTTACTAGTTTTTTATTTAGGTTTAGAATAGTATGTTGGTTAGCTCTAAATTAAGAAAAGTAATCTACAAATTGTTTTTGAAGTTGAATTATTGGTTGAATAGACCGTGTCCAATCCGTAAATTGTAATGAATACTTTGTGGTAATATTATATTTTCCATTAACATTAGTTCCAATAATTGAAGGCTCAAAAACTGTATCTTTTGAAATTCTACGTAATTCTCTAAATGCAGAGCTTTGCTTAAAAAAAGAATTTATTTGAGCGCTTTGAGTTTTTACTTTTATGCGTTGATTGCTACCTACAAATAGACTTATAAAATGACTTCTCGTAGATATCTCGAAATCTAATTTCTCCATTACTTTAGGAAAATCGCATGTAACAAGACCATAAAATTCAGTACCAGTCTTATTTACAAAATGTATAGTTTTACCTTTATAATCGATATTCATTTTATACACTAAATGAGGACTTCTAGAACCATCTGTATAAGAAATAACCTCATCAATCATCTCAAGATCTGCTCCTTCTTCTTCGGCTATGTC
>NZ_JADGDZ010000072.1 GCF_016744625.1 Winogradskyella sp. | reverse complement strand
ATAATAATAATAATAATGCTATTGAATGGATTGCAGTTAGACCAGATGGCTTAGTAAATGAGGAAGAAGTATCCGATTATGAAATACATCGGTCACCAACACGAAGTGCCATATTTAATGCTGGCAAAGTGAGTCGTATAAATGTTGGTCATTTTATGGCTAGTCTTATTAGTGATGACACCTTATGGAGAAAATGGAAAGGGCAGATGCCAGTAATCTACAGTAAAGCAAAACAGTGAATGTCCATAAGTTGAGCACTCACTGTTAAAAAAAAGGCTATTTCACTAATTTTTTGCGTGCCATTTTGCCCAATCTTGCAAACTTCCAAATAAAACGTTTTTTCCATTAGAACCATTGGTAAGAATAATAATCCCAGATTTTGATTCAAAATCGAGCATAAAACCAGATTGCCATCCTTCATTAGAACCACCATGACCAGATAATGTAAAATTCCCAAAACGATTCATAATCATATAACCCATTCCGTAATTCCCTTTGGATAGTTCGGTAGGTTCTATTAGAAGTGCAATGCTTTGTTCTGATATAACAGGATTTTTTGAAAATGATGCTTTTGCAAAAAGAATAAGATCATTAAGTGTTGTATGTAAACCAGCTGCTGATTGCGCATTGAAAAGACGTAATGGAATTTCCTTTGCTTCTTCATCATATGCCTTTGCAGAATTTTTTAAAACCTTTTTACTAATATTAAAACTTGTCTGTTTCATTTTCAAAGGCTTAAAAATATTTTCTTTCATGTAATCCGCAAATGATTTCCCACTAACGTCTTCAATAACTAATTGCAATATAGAATAACCACCACCTGAATATTTCCATTTGCTTTCAGGTTCCATAACGAGTTCTACAGCCTCATCTGGATTAGAAGTTCCAGATAACGACTCACCAATTGAAGTTAATTTATCTTTAGTTTCATAACCATTGTAACCATGAACAGACAAACCTGCAGTATGTTGCAATAGATTCCTGATGGTTACTTTATCTGAATCAAATTCACTAGATGGTAATTTCCAATTCAAAAGATATTTTGAAGCAGAATCATCTAAATTAAGTTTTCCTTCTTCTACCAATTTTATAACTCCCCAAGCAGTAAACATTTTTGATATAGAACCAATATTAAAGCCTGTTTTACTATTGATAATCTCATTTTTTATTACATCAGAAAATCCATATCCCTTTTTAATAATCACTTCACCATCTTTAATAATAGCCAATGCCAATCCAGGTACTTTATTGTCTTGTAATGCCTTTGGTGTAGTTTCATTTAAAGTTTTTAATAGTTTCTTCTCAGAACTCGTTTGAGCATTTACAAATAAGGTTGATAATGCGATTGTAATAATTGTAATTAAAGTTTTCATATGTATTTAGTTTTAAATTCGATGCAAACCTAGAACTGAATATTCGTTATTTAGAACTATTTTGATGAAGCTAGCGTATCAAATGGTAATCACCTCATTATGATATTTAAAGTACCTTTATCATTAAATTTGATACGTTTACAATATGAAAAGAGACGTTCATAAAATAAAAGCTGTAACCTTGAATATGCAATATAGATTTGTGTCAAAATCATAAATAGATTAAAATCATGACATATAAAAAACTTTATAAAACAGCAGCAATTCTATCTGGAATTATCATTATATTAATGCTAATTTTAAGAAACACTCAAAGCGAAATTTTTGCTGTACTTTCAAGTTCACTGGGCTTAGTTGTTTTTTACACGTTTTTGTATTATCTCTTTCAAACTGAAAAAATAAAATTTAGGACTTCTTACCTTCGATTAAAATATCTCTTTTTAGGAATAAGTATTCCTCTTTTAATATTTGCTATTGATGTTACTACAGATTTAGATGAAGGTTTCCTTAAGAATAGCGTAAGAATTCTTTTAGCAATTGAAATTGCATACTTAATTTTCTATTGGACTTACGAATATCGAAAAAGTATTCAGAAACTTAAAAAAGATAAATTGGAAGCAGAATTGATGCTTTTAAAGAATCAAATAAATCCACATTTTTTCTTTAATACATTAAACAATCTTTATTCCTTAATTAAGAAAGATGCTAATGCCGCTCAAGACTATGTCTTAAAGTTATCTGATTTAATGCGATTTACCATTTACGATAGTGGTAAAGAAAGTGTAAAATTAAAAGACGAAGTAAGCTATTTAATAAATTTTATTGATTTGCAAACGGCTAGATACCATAAAGATATTGACATCAATTTTGAAAAAACGATTAAGAATTCAAATACAAGTGTAGCCCCTTTACTGTTTATCATCTTATTAGAAAACGCCTTTAAACATGGTGTTGAAAGAGCAACCGAAAATGCATTTGTTCATATAAAACTTATTGAAGATGATAGTAAAGTAAGCTTTGCAGTCAAGAATAATTATGATGCTGAAGAATTATCAGAAAACAAAGGTATTGGGCTCAAAAACTTAAAAAATCGCTTAAATTTATTATATCCAAACACACATAAATTGTATAATAGTATTGAAGAAAACATCTATTCAACAACATTAGAAATATATAAGGAATGATAAAATATATAATTGTAGACGACGAAACTGCCTCTCATGATAATATTAAAGATTATGCGAGTAACTTGTCTTACCTATCATTCCAAAAAAGTTGTTATAATGCTTTCGAAGCTCTTGAATATTTAAATAAACATTCAATTGACCTTATCTTTTTAGACATAAATATGCCTAAACTTTCAGGTTTAGAATTTCTAAAAACTTTGTCTAATCCGCCAAAGATTATCATTACAACAGCCTACAAAGAATTTGCATTAGAAGGTTATGAATTAAACATTGAAGATTACTTATTAAAACCATTTAATTTCAGTCGTTTTGTAAAATCTGTAAGTAAAGTTTCCGATGCATTGACAATTAAACCCAATCCAATCCAAAATACTGAAATTATAGAAGACACTAAAATCTTTATAAAAGAAGATAAAAAATACTATCAAATTAAGTTAAAGGATATTCTATTTATAGAAGCTTATGGAAACTATGTGAAAATAAATATGGCAGATAAAATGATTGTTTGCCATCAAACATTGACATCCTTTACGCATAACTTACCTGAAAACCAATTTATAAGAGTACATAAATCGTTTATAATTTCAATTGATAAAATTGAACTCATAGAAGGCAATAGAATCCATATTCAAAATCATAAAATTCCAATAGGCAAAATGTATAAGCTTAACGTAAATCGATTAATAAAATAAGAACATGATGAAATCAAATAAAAAAACTGGAAGACTCGTAGGATTATTATTTCTACTCATATTTCCAATCGGAGTTATAGTTTATCAAATTCTACAAGGCCCTGTTCTGTTTTCAGATGAATTTCTAAATACAACATCAGTGAATTCGAATGAAATCATTGCTTCAACCTTAATGTTGTGTTTAAGCGGTATACTATCTATAGTTATAGCAACAATTTTATTACCAATTTTTAAAACACATAGCATAACCTTGGCATTTCTATATTTAGCATTTACGATACTAAACTTTATAGTTATATCTATTGATAATATTAGTGTTCTTTCTATGCTAGAATTGAGTAATGCATATGTTAGTAGTGAAACTGATAATACCAATACATTAACTACTCTAAGTAATATATATAGTAAAAGACATTGGTGGACGCATTACTTAAGTCTACTCATTTCTTGCTTCTCAGTATTTACATTATACTATACCTTGTATGTGTTTAAATTAATTCCAAAAATCATTTCAGTGTTTGGAATAATAGCTGTAATTCTAATGTTTATTGAAATATTATTTTCGATTTTCGGAAATAGCATTAGTATGAATATGCTTCTTCCAATAGGACTGATTCAGTTAATTTTCCCACTATGGCTAATTTTCAAAGGGTTCAATTCATCAACTATAGAAACTGAATTAAATTAACTGAGCTTAATTACACAAAAATACCGCGTCATATTGTAAGCTTACAAATCATTTCCTTTTGTATAATTTTAGCAAGAGTGTAATAATTTTTTATTTATGACACTAACCAATAAAAACAGCACTATTGAGTAGCGATTTTTATAAAACATCAATTTTACCATTTGCAGGAATAATCATCAAATTATGCCGAGCCTATACCAACTCACAACAAGATTTTGAAGATTATTATCAAGAAGTGTGTTTACAAATTTGGAGGAGTAAAGACAACTTTCGTGAAGAATCTCAATGGAGCACTTGGGTGTATCGGATTTCATTAAACGTTTGTTTAACCTTACTTAAGAAAAAGAAAAATAATGTTCAACATTTTGTGTCAGATTCTATAACTGTTGAAGAAACTGAAGACAACTACGCATTTTCAGACGAATCTCTGAATCTATTATATGATGCTATTAGAAAGCTATCAGAAATAGATAGAGCCATCATTATGTTGTATTTAGAAGAAAAATCACAAAAGGAAATTGCTGAGATTATAGGAACTAATCCTAATAATATTGGTGTACGTGTTAAAAGAATTAAAATTAGATTAAAAAAAATATTAGATGGAAAAATCAATTGAAAACATATGGAAAGAAGGTTTTCTTAAGAGTGACGCATTAGTCGTTCCAAAAATAAACAACCTTTACAACCAAAAATCAATTCATATCATTGATAAATTTAAAAGAATGTTTAAAATAAATTTGATTGCAATTGTTGCATTCTCATTTATCTTTTTAATTGCCTCATTCTTTGTAGGAATACCAATAACAGGTGTCATATTTTTTGTTACCCTTTCAGTTCTTGTTTTTATTAATAAGAATTTATTAAATGGTTTAGATAAAATAGATAAAGGTGTAAGTAGTTATCAATATTTAAAGACATTTAATGAGTGGATAAATAAGCAGATAGCAATCAATAAAAAAATATCAAGATTTTTGTACCCAATTATATTTATGTCAATGATTATAGGTTTTTGGTTTAAAGATGCAGAAGGTATGCCTTTGGGTGAAAGACTTGTAAGTGAAATTCTTATCGGCTTTCCTGATATCTATTTAATAAATGGAATCCCACTTATAGGAATCGCAATAGTATTATTAATTTTAGTTTTACTGGCCTTTTTTGGAGGTCGAATTTATAAATGGGATTTAAACCTAGTTTATGGAAGCGTATTTAAAAAACTAGAAGAATTAATGACAGATATAGAAAGTTTAAGGAGCTAATTGCCTCTTAATGAACTGTGTTTATATGGCTTTAGATGACATTATAAAAAAAATCAAGTTTCACATGTAATAAATTTTGTTTTCAGCCACTAACCAAGAAAACACTAATTATTATGACATTACAAGAAACATATAACTTTTTTGAAAGTTTAAAAACTGAAACAACTAAGAAATCTGAAATTAAGGTTTACGAGAAATTTATTCACATTATAATTGCATTGAAAAATAGAGCACTCTCACAAAACGAAATTCATTCCATAGAAACAGAACTTGAGAATCTAAATTTAAAATCAAATCCTGATAATAGAAAAAAGTTTTTCAATAAAGCACTAAGCAAGTTTGAGAACTATTTAAAGGAAACTCTTTCCTTAACATCCAAAGGTTACTACACTAACTTAAGTGTAAGTTTAGGTGTTTTATTTGGAATTGTTGTTGGTGTTCTTATAGGTGAGCGTTTTGAAAAGTCATTAGGGCTTTCCTTAGGCATTTGTATGGGATTGTTCATTGGAGCATTTATTGGTCGTCGTAAAGATGCTCAAGCAGAAGCAGCCGGAAACATGCTCTAAAACCAATTTAACATCATGGAAAATCACTTTCATTCCTAAATTAATCACATTATTTCATCAACAACACACAGCCAAAGAATATTTGGCTTATACATCATCATCAAAATTTAACGAACATGAAAACAATAACGATTACAGCACTTTTAATAATACTAGCAATTACTAACGCACTTTCTCAAAATATCTCAGGAGATTGGAGCGGAATAGCCAAAAGAGGAGATAAAGAAATCACCTTTGTTTTTAACATCGAACAAGAAAACGCGACGTATGCAACCACAATGAGCGTACCCACTTTTAGAATTTCTGGTATAAAACCTTCAGCTACAACTATTACAGACGGAACCTTAATAATTGACGGCTCTAATGTTGGGATGCGTTATGAAGGAGTTTTTAATAATGAAGCGCAACAATTTGAAGGCACGTATAAAGAAGGAGGCATAGAAATGACCTTAAATTTAAAAAAAGGAGCTGTAAAAATAGAAGAATCAAGAAGGTCTCAAGAACCTGTGAAGCCTTATCCTTATTATGAAGAAGACGTCGTTTTTGAAAATATTGAAGCAAAAATAACATTGGCAGGTACTTTAACCTTACCAAATAAAAACGGAAAATTTCCGGTTGTAATTTTAATTAGTGGAAGTGGTCCACAAGATAGAGATGAAAGTTTTATGGGACATAAGCCATTTTTAGTATTGGCAGACCATTTAACAAAACAAGGTATTGGCGTATTGCGCTTTGATGATCGTGGCCATGGAGAATCTACAGGAGATTTCGGAAATGCAACAACAGAAGATTTTTCTAAAGATGTATTGAGTGCCATCGCCTATTTAAAAACCAGAAAAGAAATAGATATAAAAAATATTGGGTTGATTGGTCATAGTGAAGGCGGTATTATTGCGCCTTTAGCAGCAAATAACTCTAAAGATGTTGCTTTTATGGTATTGTTAGCTTCTACAGGAATTTCTGGAACAGAATTATCTGTAATGCAATCTAAAACATTAAGAGATTTTCCAGTTAAAGATGAAGTCGCTTTTGAAAAAAATACGAGAAAAGCGATTGCCATAGTTACCTCAAATAAGAGTGTATCAGAAATTAAAAAAGAATTGACGACACATTATAATAATTTTTTAAGACCAATTTTAACGTCTTTAAATGTGCCAGAAGAGAAGATCAATTTATTTATAGATAGTCAGGTTAAAACAAGTGTAAAGCCATGGTCACGTTACTTTTTGCAATACAACCCAGCTGATGAAATTGAGAAATTACAAATCCCAGTATTGTCGTTAAATGGAAGTAAAGACTCTCAAGTAAATGCGAAAATTAATCAAGAAGGCATACGGAAAGCATTAATTAAAGGCAATAATCAAGATTATAAAATAGTAGAATTAGAAAATTTAAATCACTTTTTTCAAGAATGCGAAACAGGGAAGATGAATGAATATAGAAAAATAGAGCAAACATTTTCTCCAATGGCCCTAAAAGAAATCTCTAATTGGGTTATACGAGTAACAAAATAGAAGTTCCTATTATACTATAAACAAATCTGTGTATTATAGCTATAAACTATTTCATAATTTCGCTAAAACCTCCAAATTTTCAAAACAATAATGATTAATTACATTCAAGAATTAAACTGCATATTTTAAGGAGTAGAGCAATCACTTTCATCACCCGATTCAAGATCTATACCCTTGCTCCAAGCACACAACTGCTTTAATATAGGCAATAGATCTTCCCCTTTCTTTGTTAAAGAATATTCTACTCTTGGTGGTGTTTCGGCGTAAGATTCTCTATTAACAATGCCTCTTAGCTCCATTTCTTTTAATTGATTAGAAAGTACTTTTCTGCTAATCTTATCAATTCTAATTGCAAGTTCGCCAAACCTTAATTTTCTATTGGCCAATACATAGACAATTATAGATGTCCATTTATTACCAATAATATTCATGGAGTGGGTAATAGGACACTCGTTATGGTTTTCAATTAGTTTTCTTCCCATATTAGTTACCATTTGGTTACTACTTTATTCACTACAAATGTACAAAAATATCTTTTGCACACTAATAATAGTTACTTTTGGTAACTAATAAAAATAACAAATAAAAATGAACATATTTAAACCGTTTTCTTTAGGAAACATACAACTAAATAATAAAATTGTAATGGCACCATTAACTAGATCTAGAGCCATTGACAATATTCCAAACGAGTTAATGGCAAAGTATTACCAGCAAAGAGCAACTGCCGGACTCATAATTTCCGAAGGCACTTCACCTTCACCAAACGGAATTGGATATCCTCGCATTCCAGGAGCATATACTGATACACAAATTAAAGGCTGGAAAAAAATTGCCACAGCAGTACATGCTAAAGGAGGTAAAATATTTGTACAATTAATGCATACAGGCAGAATTACAGCTAAAGCAAACATGCCAGACGGAAGTATTGCACTCGCTCCATCGGCAATACAAGCTTCTGGCGAAATGTTTACAGATCAAGATGGATTAGTCGCTCACGAGATTCCCAAAGCCATGACACTTCAAGAAATTAAGTCGAGTCAAGATGAATTTGCGTTAGCTGCTAAACGTCTTATTAATGAAGCCAATGTAGATGGTATCGAGTTACACGCTGCCAATGGGTACTTATTGAATCAGTTTATAAATCCTAAGTCTAACCAAAGAGAAGATGATTATGGTGGTAGTATAGAAAATCGTAGTAGATACGTTTTAGAAATTGCAGAAAAAGTGGCTAACGAAATAGGAGGAGACAAAGTAGGTATTCGCCTTTCGCCTTATGGAGCTTTTAATGATTTGCAATCCAACTATGATGCGTTAGAAGACACCTTCATTTACTTATCCCAACAAATAGCACTACTAAACCTAGCCTATATTCATATTGTCGATCAAAGAGTAGCTTTTGGAGCTCCAGACTTTACTACAGATATCAAAAAAACGATTAAAGAAAACTTTAAAGGCACTATAATATCTGGTGGTGATGTTAACTCAATCGAAAAGGGAGAAGCTATTATAAATAGCGGATTAGATTTAGTCTATGTCGGAAGACCTTTTATCTCAAATCCTAACTTTGTAGAAAAACTACAGAACAACCAAAAATTGGTTAGTCCAAATGCAGATACCTTCTATACACCAGGAGAGCATGGCTATACAGATTATTAACTAAAAAGAACACACAATGAATGCTTTAGAAAATTTAGCAAAATATAACTTAAAACTGCCAAACCCATCAACACCTGGCGGATCATATGTTTCAGTTAACATTAGAGAAAGCAGTGCGTATTTAGCAATCCAATTTCCAATAGTTAACAGCGAGCACTTCTATAAAGGAAGGTTAGGTAACGAGCTTTCTACAGAAGAAGGTTATAATGCAATGCAACTATGCGCAATGAATGTTCTTGCCCAAATAAACGATAAGGTAGGTTTCGATAGGATAGTAGGTTTAAATCATATAGATGTATATTATCAAGCAAGTAGTAATTGGGATGAAGCGCCAAAAGTGGTAGATGGTGCTTCAGATTTGTTTTTAAAAATCCTAGAAGAAAAAGGGAAGCATTCTCGTGCCATCTTTGGCGTACAACATTTGCCATTAAATTTTAGTGTAGGATTAACAGCATCTTTTACTATTAAATAACCTACAATAGTATTTGCCCTATAATGTACTTGCGTGGTAATCATGAGTACCTCCAAAACAAATGTGATCTTGCGAATTAATAACATTGTAGACTAAATACAAACAAAAAGACCAACTCAAAGTTGAGTTGGTCTACTATAATTGCGTCTGACTATAAAATTACTAATTCTCTAAATAGGCATTCAATTCAGCGCAACATAACTATTGTTATTAGCTTTACTGTCAATTTTAAATTTCAACTTTTTAAGCTTATTATCTTTTTTAATTTCAACTTCATAAATACTATATACACCATTGTTATTGCTATAGTATATTTTTTGGATATTATCAGAAATATGCCATTTGTCATTCTCCATAAGTATCAGTTTTACTAAAGACATTGGTAATCTCATATCTAAATAAACTTCGCTTGAATTTAGAATTTCCCCTTCAGAATTATACGTTGCCTCAATTTTGCAGTTAGTTTCTGTAAATACGACATCATAGGTCGATTTCTTTTTAGCATCATATCCATCAGCATTTTCTATATTGTAATAGGCAGCAATATTTTGGATTTTTTTAATTATTAGAGATTCGCTGTTAGAAACCACCTCATTAATATATCTTATATTATGTATAACATCAGTTTCGGTTTGAGCGATTAAGGTCAAGTTAAATACGATAAGTAAAAGTGTAGAACATAGTGTTTTCATAATAGTATAGTTTTTTGGTTTAATACGATGTAAAACTATACTATATGTTTAGCTATAACCCTACGTAAGGGCATACATAAAATACGTATGGGTACGTATTACGTATTGTAAAATATTAATTATAAGTGACTTACAACACTGTAAAAAGTGCTTTATTTTTAGAAACCCAAGACGTTAGTGCATCTGCATCCGATGGTAAGTCTAATTTTGCTATAATATTAGAACGATGTTTTTGTACGGTTCTTACCGAAATGAGCAATCTTTCACTAATTTCTTTAGAGCTCTTTTCTTGAGCTATAAGCCTAATAATAGTACGTTCGGAAAGGGAGAGGAATCTAATTTTTTTAACTGTGGTGAGACTTCCTTATCAAATACCTCATTAAACATAGTGCTAAAGTAGGTATTACCATTATAGACTTCTTGAATACATTTTTTAATTTCGTAGAACGGTTCATCCTTTAAGAGGTAACCAGATATATTTAAGGACTTTGCTTTTATAATATAGCCTTTTTCTTTATAGGATGTTAAGATAATAAAACGGGTAGCTATGCCTTTTTCTTTAGATTTTCTATCACCTCAAACCCATTAAGCAGAGGCATGTTAATATCTATTATTGCGATATCTGGCGCTTCTTTACTAATAAGATCTAGTGCCTGTGCACCATTATTAGCACCTTCTAAAACATTATAATTTTGTTCAATAAGTGCGTTACGCAAACCTGTTAAGAGCATAGGGTGATCGTCTGCCACCAGAATTTTAATAGAACTGTTCATGAGGGAGTCGAAATTTGAACATTGATGGTCGTACCTTTATTAGGTTGGCTTTTAATTTGTAGTTGCCCATGTAATATACGAATGCGTTCTGCAATAGTTTTTAATCCTAAGCTATTTTGATTGCGTTTTGTTTTTGCATCAAAACCTATTCCATTATCCGAAATACTAATATCAATGGCATTCATTACCTTTTCAATTTTTACAGATACTGAAGTGGCTTGCGCATGTTTTATAATATTATTAAGTATTTCTTGAATACATCTATATAAGTTTAGACTCGCATCGTCCGATAACGCTGTATCAATATTATAGAGTTCAGAGGAAAAAAACAAAGGAGTCTCTTCGTCATAATCTAAAATAAGCTGTTCTATACTTGCCGTTAATCCCAATTGTTTTAACATAGCAGGATATAAACCTCGCTATATACTGCGCACTTCTTCTAATGTGTTATTGGTAAGATTTGCCAAAGCCATTTTATTTTCATCTTGTGCTTTTCGTTTTATCAAAGTCAATTGTTGTCCAACACTATCATGTAGATCTTTTGCTATGCGTGTGCGCTCAGTTTCTTGAGATTGCAATAAATCTTTAGAAAATTGTTCTTGAATTAATTGGTTCTCTTTTGCTCTATTTCTTGAGCGAACTAATAATACCAATCCAAATAAGGTTACAACTCCTAAAAACCCAAAAATCATATATTGACTTTTTACTTTACTTTTTTCATTTAAAAGTTCAATATCTTTTTGTTGTGCTTCTATTCTATGACTATTCTTTTCGGTTTCATAAAGGGTTTGATAAAATGCCAATGATCTAACATTTTTAGCACTTTCCATAGAATCTTTTAACTTCGCATAACCTTCACTATAATCGTAGGCATTTAATTTATCACCTTTCGCTTCAAGCACAAGTTTCAAAAACTTATAACCAAAAAGTGTTTCTGCATATTGATGACGTTTCTGTTTTAACTCAAGATATTCTTTACCAAGTGTAATGGCTTCATCATAATTTCCTTGTTTATATAGCAACCATTTTTTTGCTTCAATAAAGGATTCTCTACTTTGGGGAGCTTCATTTAATTCTTTATAGGATACTACCTTTTCATAATACGTTTCAGCTTCATGTAATTCATCATTCTCTAATAATGCTACAACTAAATTCGTGTATAAGAGGTGTTCTATTTCAAGTGGGCGATTTGCTTTACTGTTTGTTTCTATAGCTTGCTTAATATTATCAACTCTCCCTTGTGTATTACCCACAAATCTAAAGTCTGTTGCAGTATTAAAATATAGATTAACTAAACTAATATAGTTATTAGTTAATTTACAAAGCTCAATGGCTTCTTTACGTTCTTTGTTTGCTTCTTCTAAAAAATTAACTTGGCTATACTGTACAGCTATACCTGTTTTAGCACCAATAAGATTAAAGGTGTCTTTAATTTTTCTAAAATGCGATGCAGCGGTTTTCATCGTATGGATGCTTCAGAGAAATTACCGAGATGAGAATGAGAATAACCTTCATAAAGCTTTGCTAAACCCATTAATCGCTCGCTATTAATTTTTTTTGCGTGTTTATTTGCAACTTTATAAAATTCAACTGACTTTAAAACCTCTCCCGTATAGTAATAGCTATCAGCAGTATTAATGAATAATTGACATAAAGCAGCATCACTACTAATATCTTTATATTCATGCATTAAGTTATTAAATAGTTCTATTGCTACTTCAGGTTTTCCTACTATATTATTATTAAAATTAATAAGATTAGCAGTATGCATTGCTGCCAAATTAATGGAGTCTAATTTTTTTGCTAAATCAATTGTTTTGCGCACAATAGAATCATACTGAAATTCTGGCTTGTTTCGCGTCAACCCACTTAAACTATCTAATAGCATAAGTTGTTTAACATTCTTAGACTGATCAATTTGTACTTTTAATGCATTGACTTTTGTTTGCAAATCTTCATCTTGAGAAAAAGGTGAATACTAATAAGAAATAAAATTTCATGTATAACAAATGTGGTTAGTTCTAATAAATATATATAAAATTGTTCGTTTTAATATACTTACGTGATGCCTCTGCCTAACTTCATTTGGTATAAAGATGGGCTTTATTCACAAGATTTCTATTAATTACTAAATACATAAAATTTTACTCTATAGTTTTGTAGTATTCAATCTAATACATTAAATTGCATCAATAGTATGATTATTTAAACATAAAATATATGTCTACAATTAGAAAAACAATAACATTTACAGAAAAACAAGATAAGTGGATCAAATCACGAATTACAATTGGGGAATTTACTAATGATAGTGAATATCTTCGAGACTTAGTTAGGCGAGATCAGACAAAAAATGCTAAATTCTCAGCACTTAAAACTGCTATAACAGAAGGTATGGGTAGTGGTATTAGTGACAAATCTGTTCCCGATATTATGAAAGAAGTTGAAAAGCGTATGCAAGCAGATGGGCGTTTATAAGTTATCCCGAAAGGCTGAAATTGATCTAGCAGAAATGTATGAATACGGAATTGAAACATTTGGGTTAAAGCAGGCAAAAGAATATTTATTAGGGATTCACGATCTTTTTCAAATATTAGCGAATATCGTAACCCTTGGACGTGATGCATCAGAGTTTATATTTTCACTAAAGCGATTTTCTTATAAGTCGCACACTATTTTTTATTTAACTACAGATATTGACATTTTAATTGTTTGCATAATAAACCAAAGTATGGATTATGAAAATAATTTATAATTTTACTTTTCTATAATAAATTACAATAAAGCGTATGCTTTTATTGTTAAAGACATTTTACATAGCGTCAAATTATGATTGACAAATCTGTCTCATAATGTACTTGCGTTATGTACAACATGGGCTTTGGTTAAAAGCTCATCTTAAATATTACTTTTCTTTATTTTTTTCTTGTATAGTGTTTCTCTACTCGGTTAATGGAACACTCTTTTTACGAAGCGACGATAGGAGCGTAGTGGAATGTGTGTGGAATGGAATGATTAAAATATTTTTCATATATTTACTTAATCACTTTATTCATAGTGATTAAACAATCTCCCCTTAAGAGTTTTTAATAGCAGTTTTCAAGTAAAACTACCTTGTATTGGGTATTTTTTAGTTGTAATTCCTTGTATAAATTGTTGTCTAATTTAAAAACTTTTACAAATGAAATCTTTTTTAATTCTACTATTATCTCTTTCATGTTCTTTTTCCTATTCTCAGAATGATGACGAAACTGTTTATTATTTAACTCGAACTATGAGTTTGGAAGAATACGACTTTAATACAAATTCGCCAACTGTACCAACTAAAACAATTATAGCACAAAAAGGATGGCGTTTTACAGTTGATCAACCAAATGATGATGGCTATATTATTAAGTTTTTAAAATGGCCTGACGATAATAATCTTAAAAATCAGACTATTTATGCAACAGTAACGACAGCTCAAGTGATTGATAAAAAGGGTAAGTCCAAAAATATAAATAAAGAGACTGTGAATTATTATCAGATATCAAATAGTGATTATAACGAATATGCTAAGAAATTTTTGCAACCAAATCCATCTCTAAGTTTTGTAACAGGTGCGATTACTGTTCCTATAAAAATTAGGCCTGGAGGTGACAAAGTCGATAGCGAAGGAAATAAACTTAGACCTTTCGATTTTAATGGAGATATAAATATTGGTTTATCATTTGGATTCAGAATAAGATTAGATAAAAAAGGTAAGGTTTTTCTAATTCCAGCAGCAGGTATAAATCTAACATCTATAAGTATTGATGAGAATACAGTTAAAAATGGTATCATAACCTCTAAAACGAATGCATCATCATTAACTCCTTTTATTGGTTTTATTGGTGAATATGATAATTTTCAAGTCGCACTTATGACAGGATGGGATCGATTATCAGGTAAAACTGGTGAAAATTGGATATACCAAGGAAAACCTTGGTTTGGAATTGGCTTAGGATATAATATTTTTAACACAAGTAATAATAACCCTAGTACTAATAGTAAGGAATTATGATTATTTATATTAATGCAAAAGCTAATTATGTAAAATCGTTTTTTTTAGTTACAATTTTATTAATGCCAATTATTAGTTTTACACAAGAAGTATTATGTTCTACTAAATCAAAAAGAGATCCTCTTAAAAATATCTCATTAACAGATAGCGTAAAATTTAATCAATTAAATGTCCCTGTAATTTTTCACATAGTTTACAAAAGGGACATAGAAAATATATCTGATGAGTTAATTTACAATGCACTTAAAATACTTAATGATGATTTTTTGTCAACAAATGATGATTTAGTGTCTGTTCCTGATGAATTTAAGTATGCTATTGGAAATCCAAACATAAATTTTCAATTAGCTACTATTTTGCCAAATGGGGGAAATACATCTGGAATTATTAGAGTTAAAACAAACAGAGAAGAGTTTAAACATAAAAAGCGTTTTGTTTTTAGAGAGAGTCCAATTTATGCGCCAGAAAAATATCTTAACGTTTATATATGTAACTTAAATACTGCTGCCTCAACACCTACTGGTGCTACTTTGAGAAAAAATAAATATGATAATGGAATCCGTATAGATTACAGGAAAATAACTTCTACTTCAAGGACAATTTCTCATGAAGTTGGTCATTGGTTAAGCTTACTTCATACTTTTGAAGGTAAATGCAGAAATAGGGATGGTGTTAAGGATACACCAGCTCAAAAAAAAGATTTTAATTGTCCAAATTCAAGAAAAATTCAATGTGGAAATTCAATAATGTACACGAATTTTATGGGTTATAGCACGTGCAGAAATTTCTTTAGTAAAGGACAGGTAAAAAGAATGCGAACATATATCTCAAAATACAAACAATTTTACGAAGCGACGATAGGAGAGTAGTGGAATGTGTGTGGAATGAATTATTTGGCAGAAAAAATAATTTAATTCTACGGTTTTCCACAACGAAAAAATTACATTTTTTTTCTATATTTGATTTGTTCATTTCAGAACTTTAATTTCCCTTAAAGATTAAAAGCAAAAAAAAATATTTAATGTTCATATTTATACATGAATGAACATTTTATGTGGATTATAATATTTAAATAAATTGAAAAGTGAATGAGTAAATTTTCCTTGCCACCTAATGCTGATACATACATATATACTGTTAAAGATCGTTGTATGGATTTAATAAGACATAATATTTGGAATGGTATCAGACAGGACGAACTAAATAGATGGTTTGGAAATTTCAATAATGACTTAGAATATTATTTTGCAGCTTGTATATTGGATGCATTAATATATAGATCAAGTGATCAAGTAACATCTTTAGGAAATGAATTATTTACCAAAAAATTACCTCTATGTTTAAATAAATGTGGACATGCTTTTGTAAATTATAGGGATTTACTAGATTTACTAAAATCTCAACCAACAAATGAATTAAGATTAGTTTCAGTAACTTTAAAAAATGAAAGACCTGTAAAAAGTTCTAATGTAGTTTTAAGAGATTTTAGAAGAAAAATTGGTTTAAATGATAATTGGTTTATTCATCCTGCAGAAGTTAAGACCGAATTAAAGAATGGAGTTAATACATTTATTTTTATAGATGACTTTTTGGGTACAGGTTCTCAATTTGAAGGCATGTATAAAGAAAATGGATTTGAATTACTTCTGAGTAATGCAAACTCAATTTATAGTCCATTAGTGGCTCACGAAACTGGTATTAAATTTTTGAATGATAAATGTGGAAGTGTACAAATTGTTTCTGCGGAATTTCTTAATAAAGAGCTGGATGTTTTTTCTTTTGCATTTAATGATGATGTCAATAATGGAGAAATTGCAAAAGAGTTCTATGATAGTTTACTTGATAAGTATAAGTTTGATTTGCTAGACAAAAATAAGTATGGGTTTGGTAATTTAGGCTTGGCGTATACTTTTTATCATTCAGCACCAGATAATTGTCTCAATATTTTATGGGATGACAAGAACGGATGGTACCCTTTAATTAAAAAATAGATAATGAATAATTACTTTGATAATCATAATGACACAAATTCTTTATCTCAGAATAGGGCTGAAGAATTTGGATTTGATCTATTTAAAGATTTTGTTATTCCTCCTATTTATGAAAAAATTGATTTTAAGAAAACTTCAAAATCTAAAATTTTCATAGGAGGTAGAGGTTGTGGTAAAACAATGTTACTAAGATACCTGTCACATCAAACTACTTTTTCCGAAAAAAAAGAATACATAGCTAGTGATTCTATTGAAAACATTGGATTATATTGGAAAGTTGATACGTTAACAGTGCATCAGTTGCAAAAGCGTGGAGTTCCTGAAGATATATGGCAGGCCGCATTTGAACATTTATTTACCCTAATACTTATAAAGGAGTTTATTGAAAGTTTAGAAAGTATCGCAGCATCAAGTTTTGAAGCATTTTCCTTTGAAGATTATAGAAAAATAAAATTAGACTCTTTAAAATCTTTTGGAATTGAATTCAATGGAGGCTTGATTGAATTTAAGAAGTATATAAATGACAAAAGAGACGAATTTCAATCATGGCTTAGAAATATTAGGAAAGGGATTGAGCCTTTCTTTTTCCCTAAATCTTTAATTGAAGCCATTTTAAACGTTATGGAAAGAAATCCTGGAAACGAGGAGGTACTTCTTGGCGGACTTCCATATATCAAATATTCCATTTCAGGA
>NZ_JADGDZ010000071.1 GCF_016744625.1 Winogradskyella sp. | reverse complement strand
ATTGTATAGATTTGCTCCAATAAGATTAATTAAAAATCATGAACATGAAAACAAAATTTACTCTTTTTGCTGCTTTATTTTTTCTAATGGTAAGCATGAGCTTCGCTCAAAAAAAGGGAGCGTCTCAAGACATTATTAGCGGCAAAGTAAATATTGCTAAATATCATAGTAGAGAAAATTTAGAGAAAATGCCTAAAGGTGATTTACTTGTGTTATATATAGAACGTATTGAGGTTATTGTTAATATTCTACCAAATATTGCGTTTGCGACTAAACCGGGTGTTACTATGGAGTCATTAGGAATTCCTGAATCTAAAGAAAATAAAAAGGCTTTAGAAGAGAATATTGAAGCCTCAGATACTTATTTTGAGAGTACTATTGAGTTTCAAAAGAAAATATTACCGTATTCAGATACTACAGATTTAATTGCAGCCATTCTGTTTTATGAATCTACATTAAAATCATTACATACCTACGAAGACTTTAAAAAAGATTAGTTGTAAATAAATAGTTTTTGTTTTTCTAAACCTTGACATTTTTGTCAAGGTTTTTTTTATTTCTAATATCATTAAACAAGCACTTGATTAACAGTTAGTTATTATTAATTCTGAAATTTCAATAAAATGACGTTAAATTTGTAAGAAAAATAATACTTATGTAATTAAATAGTGTATTTCGTCGATATTATTTGTATTTCATAGGTAAAATACATATGTTTGATCCCAATAGTTAAAAAGTAATTAATCTAAACAAACGAATTAAACGACTATGAAAAATTTTACTTTAACCGCGCTTATCTTTCTTTTGCTGATTGGCAATACTTTTGCTCAGCAAGAAAAAGGAATTATTGGCTATGACAATTGGCTAAATTCTTGGACAGAGTTTAAACCCAACCAAAACGATTATAGCGAACCGACTCAAATATTAAGTGGTAATATTTCTCAAAACACTGTATTAACTAAAAGTGATACATATTTATTATTAGGTGATGTCTTTGTTACAAACAATGCTACATTAACAATAGAACCTGGTACAGTAATCCTTGGTGATTTTAAAACCAAAGGATCACTTACTATAAGTAAAGGCTCTAAAATAATTGCAGACGGCACCAAAACTGATCCTATTATTTTTACCTCTAGTAAGAGTGATAAAAAACCTGGAGATTGGGGAGGACTATTTGTATTAGGTGATGCTCCTACTAATCAATTCGGAAATAAAGCCGCTATAGATTTTGGCTTACGCCCTTCTTCTTTCGAAAGTATTAGTTATGGTGGAGATGATGCCATGAGTAATTCTGGTGTTTTAAAATATGTAAGAATAGAATACGCCGGTAAAAAAACCAGAGACTATGGAAATTTTAATGGACTTACTCTTGCAGGTATAGGTCGCAAGACAACATTATATAATGTAATGGTAAGTTATTGCGAAGGAAATTCGTTTAATATTCTTGGTGGTGAACTTATAATGGTTAAGATGGTTTCATATAGATCTAGCCAAAATGACTACGAATTTAATTATGGTACACAATGTAATATCGTTAACTCTTTAGCAATTAGATCACCTTACGTTTCTAGTCCAGATGGATCAAGATGTATGTATATCTCTTCATTCGACGATATAGAGAATGTAAATTCTATTAAGAATTCTACTTATGTAAGTGCTGAAAACTTAACCTTGGTTAATATTTCAGATAATTTAGATTCTGATATTAAAGTTGGTTTGGTTCAAGAAGCTATTTATATAGGTGAAGATGCTTCATTTACAATTGATAAAAGTGTTATTTCTGGATTTAATCCAGCTGTCATATTAGATGATAAGATTAAGATTAATAATGAAAACCTACAAAAGATAACATTCACAAGAACTTATTTTAATAACTGCGAAGGAAATATTTTCAGAAAGAATTATACAAATAATGATGATTTAGAAAATTGGTATGGTAGCAGGTCTTTTAATAATTTATATTCTAAAGGCCCTGATTATGAAACATTCATAGAAGCTGAAGATGCAAAATACCCAGATTTTAGATTAAGAGTAAATAAAATCATTGCTTCTAATGATTTAATTGACGACGACGAAGATTAATAACCCAAATTGATAATAAACTCAATCAATTCTATGAGCAACAATCCTAACAAAAATTGCTCATAGAATAATAATTACAACCGCATGTACAAAATTACTATTGCTAAAAATTTTTTTTGCTTGTGTTTATTTGCTCTTGCTATGCAAGGGCATTTAGATGCTCAAATAGTTATTGGGACACCTAATTTAGGTTTTAGTCAAGCATGTGCTAGTGAATCTTTTAATACCTACAGCACTACATTTGTTTTTTCTCCAGAATCTGAAGTAAATGCTTCAAATCAGTTCATTATTGAACTATCTGATGCTGATGGTGATTTTTCAAATCCAGCAGTTGTATATACATCTGCATCTGGTACTGTAACTACATCTCCTGCAACGCTCGATTTTTCATTACCAGATACTACTGCAGGCGAAAATTATAAAATTAGAATAAAAAGTAATGCTCCTATTGCTACAAGCACAGCTTCAGCAAGCTTTGCGGCTTATTATAAACTTCAGGACTCTCCTTTTACAATAAACAACCTAGTGTCTACTGGTGCTTATTGTACAGGTGATAGCTATTTGCTAGCGATTGATAATCCTGGCACAGGTAATAATGATTCCCCTCTACTATACCCAAGTCTTACATTTAACTGGTATAAAGAAACAAGTTCTACTACATCAGTTTTTGTTGCTGAAGGTCCAACTTTATCAGTAAATATTGAAGGTACGTATTTCGTAGAGACCAATTATGGGTCTTGTACTTCCGATTCATTTTCTAATCGTGTAATGATTACTGAAGCAACATCTGGTGAAGCAGATGTTACCATAGCATCAAGTTTAGGCAACCCATATTGCCCAGAACAAGGCTTAACTACATTAAGCACTATAGGCGGAAATAGTTATTTATGGTTTAAAGATGGAGTTATAATACCAGAAGCAACTAGCCAGATGTATCAAACTAATAAATCAGGTTCTTTTTCTGTTCAAGTTGATTTAGGAGACTGCTCTGCTTCAGGTTCAATAGATTTAGTAAGTGAGTTATTTGATAGTTCAATAAATGTAGATGAAGTAAATACTATTGAAGACGGAGATACTTTGATGGTAACTGTAACAACAGCGGCTAATAACCCAGAATTTGAATGGTATTTTAACAATGTACTAGTCTCAGGAGAATCTACAGACAACTATGAAATATCAGAATTTGGTGATTACAAAGTCGTAATTACAGAAACTACAGGTTGTACAGCTTCAAAAGAATATGAATTTGTATTACAAGAACAGTTTGATCCATTTCCAGATGTACTGAAGATTCCAAATGTTATCAGTCCTAATGGTGATGGAGTAAATGATACTTGGATTATTCCTCAACAATACGTTACTGGTACAAATACTGAAGTGCAGATTTTAAATGATCGTGGTCAAGTGATATTTCAAACCATTAATTATCAAAATAATTGGCCGGAACAGCAATTGGATTTAACGAGTGTCAACACTCTATACTATTATATTATAACAACTGCAGACCTAGAAACAAAACAAGGTTCTATAACCATAGTAAAATAGCATGAAAAAACATCTTTTGACCATAATAATAGTATTCTGCTCAGCGCAGATGGTCTTCCCTCAAGAAGATGATGGTGTGGTTGCTTTAGATTTACCTATAAGGAATTCTTTAGTGTTTAATCGCTATGCTGTTAACCCTACTTTTAGTTTTGTTAGAGAACAAAACAAATACTTTAGTATTAGTAATAAAACCGAATGGACACAGTTTGAAAATGCTCCAGAAACTTATTTAGCAAGTTATTCGGGTCGTTTTGCTGAAAATGTCGGAGCAGGTTTAGCATTGTACCAACAAAATTATGGTATTTTAACTACGTTTGGAGGCTTATTAAATTTCGCTTACAACGTAAAACTAAATACAGATAGTAATCTAACTTTTGGACTTAATGTCGGAGCCTATAAAAGTGGTGTTAATATGTCTAATGTTGTGACCAATTTTGATGATCCTTCTTTACAGAATGCGCCTTCAAACTTTTTAATGACAGTTAATCCGGGAATCAATTATGGTACAAAATTTTTGGATTTTGGTGTTTCAGTAAATAATCTTGTACTCTATAATTTTGAATCTTCAATGCTTATTGAAGACAATCCAAAGCAAGGTATACAAGCACATATAATGCATACAGGCTACTTTGATGGTCGTGGCTTTTTTAACAATACCAAATTAACAGCCATGCTGAGATCAGAATTTAGAAGTGATGAAACCATTATCTCTGGACTCGCCATGCTAAATGTACCTAAAGGACTTTGGTTACAAGTAGGTTATAATAATGTATATGGTGTCTCGGGTGGTTTAGGGCTTAATATTACAAAGCAAATTGCATTAGAATATAATATTGAGAAATCTATAGGTGAATTAGTAGAATTTGGGTCTTCTCATGAAATTACTTTAGCATATAGGTTTATTTCGAAAAAAGAATATGACTACAGTGGTGATGATAAAGTTAGTGGACTATTTACTAAAAAACGAAACCCTGTTGCAGAATTATCAAAAGAAGAACTTGAAGGTATAAGAACAAGAGCTGCAGAAAGAAGAGTACAAGCCACATTAGATGCTGAAGCTCAAGAAAAAAACAAAAAAGAAGCAAAAGCTCAGGCTAAACTAGGTACAGAAGAAAAAGCGAGATTAAAAGAAGAGAAAAGAGTTAAAAGAGAAGCTGAAGCTCAAGCAAAAATTGAAGCTGATAAAAAAGCTAAAGAAAAAGCTGCTGAACGTACTCTATTGTTAATGAAACAAAGAACTCAAGAAGTCGCAGACCAAAAAGCTAAAGAAGAAGCTGATGCAAGAGCTAAGGAACTAGCAGATCAGAAAGCTAAAGAAGAAGCTGATGCAAGAGCTAAGGAACTAGCAGACCAGAAAGTTAAAGAAGAAGCTGATGCAAAAGCTAAGGAACTAGCAGATCAGAAAGCTAAAGAAGAAGCTGATGCAAGAGCTAAGGAACTAGCAGATCAGAAAGTTAAAGAAGAAGCTGATGCAAGAGCTAAAGAAGAAGCTGATGCAAAAGCTAAGGAATTAGCAGATCAGAAAGCTAAAGAAGAAGCTGATGCAAGAGCTAAGGAACTAGCAGATCAGAAAGTTAAAGAAGAAGCTGATGCAAGAGCTAAGGAATTAGCAGATCAAAAAGCTAAAGAAGAGTTAGTAACAAATCCTGAGGATGAGTTAGGTAAAACTATGAAGGATGTTGCCAAATTAACAGATGATTCTAAAGTTGAACAAAGTGAATTATTGAAGAAGTTTGATGATATCATTAAAATAAAGGACAAAGATCTTAAAGATTTAAAAGAAGAAAATGATTTAAGTGATCAAGGAATCACGGTTAAACCAAAACCTTTTAAAAGTGTTAGCGAAGAAAATAATAAATTAAATAGAATAAAATTAGACTTAGATAATGTTATAGTTAACCGTAACGACAAAATTCAGAAATTAAAGCAATTGAATGATGAGAGATCTAAAGTTGTTGGTTTTAAAGCTGATGAAATTACACTTTACTATAAAAAAGAAATTAAGCGTTTACAATCAGAACAATTAACAGCTCTTAATACCAAAACACAATTAAATACACGTTTAGAAACGATTAGATTAGCAACTGAATATGAAAAAAGACGACGTATTAAGCGCGCAGCATTCGATAATGAAGATGACAGATATTCACAAGATAGAGCGATGTTACTAAACATTAAGCGAACAACTACAGTAAGTAGCACACCATTAAAATCTGAAGATTTTGACTTTGGTGAAGAGCAAGGTAGTAACATTCAAATTTTGAAGAATATCAAAAATGTTGAAAATGGTTATTATCTAATAATTGCTGTACATAGTGATGTTAAAAGTAGAAATGACTTTTTAACTAAAGTTGTAGCTTCAGGAAGAGCAAATGTGGACTTCTTCTATGATGTTAATACAAGTAAGTATTACATCTACTATGATAAATTTGATAGTATTAATCAAGCTAATGAAGCCATGAATTCTAAAGGAAATAGACCGTATAATATAAAAATGTCCCTCGTGAAAATAGAAAATTAATATGAGTTAAGCACCCTTTGTTTTCTTCACTGCCCTTAGAAGAAAATGAAGAAATTAAAATAAATATCATGAAAAAACCTACTTTTTCTAGAATAGTATTTGTTGCCATATTGTTATGTATTGGGGTACAGACATATGCACAAAACTATGAACCATTTACACCAAGATTTGACCAAGATTTAAAAGGGGATATTGTACTTATTGGAAACAACATCCTTGGTCCAGACAATAATGCATTTAATGATAATACAGTATACAATCATCAAGTAGATATGAGGTATATTGACATTGACACTGATGCATCTACTTTCAGTTCTTCAAGTTCAGATTTAGAAATACCAAATCCTAATTGCTATAGAATTATATATGCAGGTTTATATTGGGGAGCTGTAAACCCTGGGAATGAACCTATTACTGACGTAAAATTTAAAGGCCCAATTGGTGGATATAATGATATAACAGGAACAGTAATTTATGATGCCAATGGCACTTCTGTGGATGGCGGAGACAGTTTCTCGTATGCTTGTTTTGCTGATGTCACTTCAATCGTAACTAGTTATGGAAGTGGCACAGACTTAGGAACATATACTGTGGCTAATGTTTCGTCTGCTGAAGGTGAAACAGCAACATTCGATCCATACAATGGAACTGGTCAATCTGCTGGTTGGTCATTATTTATTGTTTATGAAGATCCTACCCTTCCAGGAAAATCAATTACAAGTTTCGATGGTTTTAGCGCTATTAGTGTACCTGGAGCAAATCCTACATTAGATGTGTCACTTTCAGGATTTAGAACCATTCCTGCACCTGCTCCAGTAAGAGCAAATTTTGCCTTTGCAACTTTAGAAGGTGATAGTCCAATTTTGGGAGATCGCTTGAGACTTAATGGAGTGAGTTTATCTACTACAGATAGACTAGAAACAAATTTCTTTAATAGTTCGGTAACACAATTAAGTGCATTACCTGTAAATAATAGAGTGCCGAACAGCACCAATACTTTAGGGTTTGACACAGGGATTATAGCCATCCCAAATCCAGGAAATTCAGTAATTGCAAACGACGCCACCTCTGGAACAGTAAGATTAGAAACCAGTGGTGACACTTACTTCCCATATTTCTTTGCATTTGCTGTAGAGATTATAGAACCAAACATTGTGCTTACAAAAATAGTAGAGGATGATCTAGGTAACGATATTGGTGGACAACTTGTTGGTTTAGGTTCCTCATTAAATTATGTCATTGGATTTCAAAATACAGGAAATGACGACGCAACAAATTTTCAGATTAGAGACATTCTCCCAATAAATATTATTTATAATCATCCTACGGATTTAGTCTTACCATTAGGTGTAACTGTTGCTAGTTATAATTCTGTCACAAGAGAATTAATATTAAATATTGATAATTCACTTGTAGAAGAAGGTGATCCTATTTATGAAATCCGTATTGAGGTACAAGTTGTTGATGAATGTAATCAGTTAGCTGATGCTTGTTCAAACATAATTAATAATCAAGCCTTTGCCACATATAATGGAACTTTAAATCCTACGTTTCAGATTACTGACGATCCAAGTATAAATAGTAATACAGGCTGTTTACTATCGCCACAAGCTACCAACTTTTTAGCAGATCTTGATTGTACGTTTACCGAAGATATTGTGCTATGTGGTAATGCTGTAGATTTAACAGCTGCTAATGACTACGACTCATATTCTTGGTCTACCAGTCCTACTGGAACACCTGTAATAGGTACAACACAAACTATTACTGTAACCTCAGCAGGAACGTATTATTCATTTAATACAGCCATTGCACCTTGCCAATCGATTCAACAAGAATTTAATGTTCAACTCTTTGGTGGTGATATTACAAATCCAGTAATCCCATATGCTGATGAAGTGGTTACTTGTCCTAATGATGGAAAATTGTTGCCAAATATATTTTTATGTGGTGCTGGTGATTCAAGGTTTATTGAAACAAATATATCAGATTCAACCTCAATAATATGGGAGCAATTAGATGAATCAAGCTGTACAGCAGTTGCTGATCCAGATTGTGCGAATGAGGATGCCGCTTGTACATGGAATGAAGTTGGAACAGGATCAAGTTATTTAGCAAATACTTCAGGTCAGTTTAGATTAACTATCAATTATCCAGGTGGATGTTTTAATCAGTTTTATTTCAATGTTTATCAAAATTTATTGAATGCAACTGTTGTTTCATCAGATATCATTTGTACTACAAACGGAAGTATTACAGTAAATGATGTGCCATCAGGTTATGAATATAGTTTAGATGGAATAACATACCAATCGAGTAATATATTCACAGTGAATACTGCTGGAACTTATACAGTTTCTATAAGACAAGTTGGTATACCAACAAATCCATGTGTATTTACAGTTCCTGATGTTTTAATTAGAGATAGAGATTTTATAGCCTCTACTACAGTAACACAACCTTTATGTTTTGGTGATAAAGGAAGTATTCAAATTTCTGCAAGTGATGTTGACCCACAATATTCATATACCTTATTTAATGGAGGAACATTAGTAAATAGTGTTGGACCAATTATAGAGAATAATTACACCTTTGATAATTTAAATCCAGGAACTTATACTGCAACTGTAGAAACTGAAAATGGATGTACATTTTCCGAAGATGTCACTATAGTTGAACCACCTTTACTGACAGTTACAGCTGCAATAACAATTCCATTGACTTGTACTGATGGTGAAATAACAGTATATCCTGTAGGAGGAACACCTCCCTACTTCTATTTTGTAAATAGTACAACAGATTTTCAGTCTGTACCAGAAATCGTGGTTACTGCAGCTGGCGTTTATGATATTACTGTAATTGATTCTAATAACTGTAGTGCGAGCACATCAATAACAGTTAATGATATTGGTGCTCCAGAATTTAATATCACAACAGAAGATATTTTATGCGGAGGTTCTGGAGATACAGGTACGCTAACAATTAATGTTACCAATCCTAACGGAAACAGTATTGAATATAGCATAGATGGAGGAACAACATTTGTAAATTCATCTGTATTTACAGGACTTACAGCAGATGATTATGATGTTGTGATTCAATATACAACAGGGACTTCTATATGTGCTACCAATGCACAAACTGTTACAATTAATGAAAAC
Organism: Winogradskyella sp.; assembly: GCF_016744625.1. Lineage (GTDB taxonomy): Bacteria > Bacteroidota > Bacteroidia > Flavobacteriales > Flavobacteriaceae > Winogradskyella. The sequence goes on along the minus strand of NZ_JADGDZ010000071.1, from coordinate 8,378 downwards.
ATAGCAATCTCAGGTACAGCTGAATTAACAACCGGATTTACATGTATCGGAAATGGAACAATTACTGTGATAGGAGTTACTGGTGGTGATGCTCCTTATGCTTATAGTATTGATGGTACTAACTTTCAAACTAGTAATATATTCAACAACTTAACACAAGGCACTTATACAATTACAATTAGAGATGATAATGATTGTACTTCAATTACAAATGAAATAACTGTTGATGCTTTAAATCCACCAACAGATTTAGAATTTAGTAATTCACCTATCACATGTCCAACAAATACTGCAGATGTTACTATTACATCAACAACTGGTGGAACAGGCGTTTTAGAATATCAAATTATTGCGCCAGCTTCGGCTGCGACTGCATACCAAACATCTACTCTGTTTTCGGGATTAGAACCTGGAACGTACACATTTCAAGTTAGAGATGAAAATGATTGTATCTATTCTGAATCTTATACAATAGACTCTATTCCTACTCCAACTGTAAATATTGTGTTAACAGAAGGATTAGATTGTACAGCAACTCCAGATGCTATACTTACTGGAACTATTACAGGTCCTGCACCTTATAATTACGCTGTTTCAATTAATGGAAGTGCTTACGCTCCATTAGGCGCAACAGGGACACCGTTTACTTATTCTACTACTGTTGCCGGAGATTATCAATTTGAAATTACTGATGCTAATGGTTGTATAGCAGAATCATCTATAGTAAATGTAAATCCATTGACATTACCACAATTAAGCGTGGTTGTACAAAGTGCACCTATTTTATGTAATGGAGATTCTAATGGTGCAATTGATGTAACAATAGATACTTCTGTAGGTACACCTCCTTTCGTCATTAACGTAAATAACAACACAACAGCAACAAATTATGGTACGCAAACAACTGGTCTAGTAGCTGGAACATATACTGTAACCTTAACTGATGCAAATTCTTGTACTACAACTGAAACTATAATTATTGGTCAGCCAGATCTGATTATTGTAGATTATGACACAGTTGATATTACTTGTGGTGTTGGTGGAGTTTCTCAAGGATCAGTAATTATAAATTCTGTCTCTGGTGGAACAGCTCCTTATAACTATTTTGTAACTGGAACTAACGGTTACTCAAATTCAGAATTAAATGCAACAGGATCTACCTCAGTAAGTTTTGATGTTGTTGATTTTGGTTTATATCAAATCAACGTAGTTGATGCTAATGGTTGCTCTATACTTGTTCAAGATGTATTGGTAGCCTCACCTCCAACGGACTTAGATATCATAATTACTTCTACTGTAGATTGTGCTACAGGTGGAGAAGCTGTGGTAAGTATTGGATCTACCTTGACAAGTGCTGGTCCATTTTTCTTCAGTATTTATCAAGGACCAATTTCGGTATATCCAAATCCACCAGGATCTTGGGTGCCTGAAGATTCTCCAGGAAGTGAGTCTGCAACATTTACAGGTTTAACACCAGGTGTGACTTATACATTCATTGTTTATGATACTTCTACACTTTGCAGTTATTATGAACCTGCAACAGCTCCAATACCAACAAATTCAACATTAACTGCGACAGCAGTTAGCTCAAATAATATTACCTGTACAGGAAGCGCAAATGGTAATGTCTCATTTACAATTAACAGTAGTTACGGAAGTGCCGTCAATGTAAATTATGAAATTTTCAATTCCTTAACTTTAACTAGTACTGGTGTATTAGGAGTTGGTTCTGTACCTGCTAATAGTTCTTTAACAGTAACAGATTTAGGGCCTTTACCATTTGGTAATTATTTTGTGTCCATAAGCGAAACTTCAGGACCAAATTCTGGCTGTGGCATTGTTACTGTACCTTTCAACATTACAGAATCTGCTATTCTATTAAATTTATCTACTTCTGTAAATCAGAATGCGAATTGTAATCTGAATTCTGGAGTTATAAGTGCTGTTGCACAAAATGGAACGGCACCATACCAATATCAAATTACAACAACGGCTACTGCTCCAATAGCTTCAGATGGATCTTGGGCTTCAGCAAGTGTATTTAATATGGATGCTGGTAGTTATTATATTCATGCTTTAGATGCTTATGGATGTATCGTAACGAGTCCTGTGGTAGTATTACCAGGTGATCCGACACCTGTGATTTCTGCAGTTGTAAACAATACTTGTACTATTACAGATGGTAATTATGAAATCAATGTGACTCTTGATACTGCAGGAGTTCCTCCTTATAGCTATAGTATTGATGGAGGTGCATTTCAAACAGAAACAGCACCATTTTCAGTATCTAATTTATTTGCTGGTACACATACCGTTGAAATACAAGATGTAAATGGCTGTGGAAATTTAGTGTCTATTGATATTTCTGCACCATTAGAAATAACACCTACAGTAACAGCATTGCCTTCATGTAATAATGATGATGGGGAAATTACAATTACTGAATCTGGTGGATCTGGATCCTATGCATATAGTATTGCTCCAAATCCAGCATCAATAAGTATAAGTAGTAATGTATTCTCTGGTATACCATCAGGAATTTATACAATTACTATCATTGATACAGTGACGTCTTGTACGGCAAATGTAACCGTTTCTGTTCCAGAGGCTGTATTACCTACCTTCACTTTAACTCCAACTGCAATCACTTGTTTTGGGGATAATAATGGAACTGTCGAAATTGATATCACAAATTATTCAGGCACATATACCTATGAAGTCTTTGACGACTTAGGAGATTCAGTAACAGGAGTAGTAGCTGCAAATACCTCAACAAATCCTGAAACTATTACAGGAATGCAAGCTGGTACATTCTCAGTTGTAATTACTGAAACGTCTGTACCATTTTGTTCAAATACATCTAATGTAATTATTGCATCTCCTGTTGAGGCTTTAACACTTTCAATTTCAGAAACATCTGATGTAACTTGTAATAACAATCAAGGAACAATCACTGCTATTGCAAATGATGGTTGGGGAAATTATGAATATGAACTAACAGGTGATGCTACTATTGCTTATTCGACTAACAATACATTTACAGATTTATCTGCAGGAATATACACTGTAAATGTAAGAGATGCTGAAGGTTGTATTGTTTCTGAAACAATTACGCTTGATGAGCCAAATCCGATTACAGCGACGTTTACTCCAAATACAACTACTGTCTCGTGTTTTGGTGATCAGAATGCTAGTATTACTGTGACTACTGTTTCTGGTGGACAAGGAAGTAACTATACTTATACCTTAAATACGATTTTACCAACAGCAAGTTCATCTGGTCCACAAACATCAAATACATTTACGGACTTAGGAGCAGGAACCTATTCTATCACAATAACTGATGGATTCGACTGTGAAATGACATCATTAGATATTGTAATTACAGAACCGACTCCAATTGAAGCGAGTTTAGTTAGAACAACAACACAAACCTGTTTAACTGGGTCTTCATTAACCCTGAGTGCAACGGGAGGAACAGGTAGTTACACGTATAGCGGCGATATTACATTTGCAACAACATTAGGAACGTTTACTGCTTCGACAACATTTACAGTATCAGATGGTACATATTCATATTATGTTAGAGATGCTAACGGTTGTATTGCCAATGTTTCAAACGAAATTACAATTGATCCATTACCAGAGTTAGTAATTAATTTAGAATCTTCTAATCCATCTATTAATTGTGCTGGTGACAATAATGGATCAATTTTAGCCACTGCACAAGGTGGATTAGGAGATTATATTTACACATTACAAGATGGCTTAGGTAACACCATTACTGCGACACAGAATAGTCCAGGTTATTTTACAGAATTGGTAGCTGGTGATTATATGGTTATGGTAGAAAGTGGTGATTGTAGTGAAACTACTGCTCTTATTACAATTACACAACCATTAGCTCCTTTAGATGCAACAATTACTGTAGGTAATATAACGTGTCCTGGTACAGATAATGGATCAGTAGAGATAACTGCAACTGGAGGAACAGGTATTATTAAATATGCGATTTCACCTCAATTGAACCAGTTTTTTGAAACCAATATTTTTGAAAACTTATCACCTGGAGATTATGACTTAATAGTTCAAGATGTTTTAGGTTGTTATTTAACCTTCAACTTTACAATTTTAGAACCAGAACCTGTTATTTTAACTATTGTTGCAGATTCATTATTCCCTGAAGTTTGTGAAGGAGAAGCCAATGGTGAATTTAGCATAGATATTTCTGGCGGTAGTTTACCATACAATGTGAGTCTAGATAATTACGATGGTCCTTATACTACAGGAAGTGCAATACAAACACAATTCGATTTCACCAACTTAGGAGGAGGCGATCATATCGTTTATATACGTGATATCCTAGGTTGTGAATCTGAATGGAATATCACATTCCCTGAATCTATTGTTATTAATCCTGAACTTATTGTAGAATATGTTTGTGATAATAACACGCAAGGGAACACAGTAACAGTTACTGTAGATGATTCTATTACAGATCTTTCAGATTTAGATTATTCATTAAATGATGGAATCTACCAAATGAGTAACATCTTTACCAATGTACCAGTAGGAAATGGACATTATATAGATGTGAGGCATACGAATGGTTGTATCCAACGAACTGAATTATTTGATATTGAAGGGTATGAACCAGTCACACTGACTTTAACTGAAGGTGAATTAAATGAATTCATAGCTAGTGCCTCTGGTGGTGCTGGTGATTACCAATTTACTATGAATGGTGAAGACTATGGTGATATTTTCACCTATACCATTACCGAATCAGGATTATATGAGGTTATTGTTACAGATAGCGCTGGCTGTTCTGCTACAGCAGAAATTGAACTTGAATTTGAAGATATCTGTATTCCTAATTGGTTTACACCAAATGGTGATGGAGTCACAGATACTTGGGCACCAGGCTGTATAGAAAATTATCCAAATTTAACCTTCGATATTTTTGATCGCTATGGACGCAAAGTAGCGACTTACCATGTTGGTCAAGTTTGGGATGGAAGATATAATGGCACAGAATTGCCTACAGGAGATTATTGGTTTGTTGTAAAAACCAATGACTCAAATTACAATAAAGAATTTGTCGGACATTTTACCCTTTACAGGTAAACATACTAAAAGAAACGAATATGAAAAAAATTACACTATATATGCTTCTCTTGGTTATGTCTTACAGCTATAGCCAAGAATTAAACTTACCTGTATTTACGCAATATTTGGCAGATAATGATTTTGTTATTTCACCAACTTATGCTGGTATTGGAGATAATCTAAAAATTAGAGCAAATGGCTTAACACAATGGGTAGGAATTAAGAATGCGCCAGACAATCAATCTGTTTATGCAGATTTTAGAATTGCTAATCGATCTGGAATAGGGATTTCTGCATACAATGATAAAAATGGTAATACACGACAAAAAGGTGTGAAATTCTCTTTTGCACATCATTTAACTTTAGATTATAAAACGAAGCAGTTTTTATCATTAGGAATCTCATACAACATTAACAGTTTTAGAATTGATATTGAGAATTTTAATACCACTTATGATATTCCAATTTTAGATCCTGCAATTAACGGAGATCGTGCTATATCTAACAATAATTTTGATGCTGGTATTTTATACAGGTATCGCGCTTTTTATATGAGTTTAAATGCTAATAATCTTATTTCAAAAGATACTAATCCATACATTGGTTTAGAACCAGGACGATTATTAAATTATCAGATGTATACTGGACTTGTACTTAGAAGTAATAAAAACAAAGACATAGAGTTTGAACCTTCGGTTTTCTTTCAGATGTTTGATAGTGATAAACGATCGGCTACAGATCTAAATTTTAAATATCGAAAATTCAATAGAAAAGGCGATTATTATTGGGTTGGCGGATCTTACCGCTTTCTAAATGATCAGTTTTTAAAACCTTTAAATGTTGGCCCAATGGCTGGTATTATGGTTAACAACTTTTACTTTGCGTATTCATACCAATTAACGATAAATGATTTATCTGGTTTTAATTCAGGAACTCATATGATTACCATTGGCTTAGATTTATTACAGAGTACTAGTAATTGTGCATGTACTCGTGGTACTAGTCAGAGTTATTATAGGTAATTTACATAATTACCCAACCTCCAGCTTATACCCTACACCATGCACATTGGTCAATTTGATAGAGGTGTCGCTTTTTAACTTTTTACGTAGTTTGGAAATATAAGTATCCAAACTTCTGCCAACAAAAACACCATTATCTTCCCAAACGCGTTTGGTAAGCTCATCACGTTTTATAATTTGATTTGGATTGGCGACGAAAAGAGCCAATAGCTCGCATTCTTTTTTTGATAAAGCAATTTCTTGGGCTTCTTTAACGAGTTTATTTTGTTCTGGATAAAAGTAGAAGCTACCAAGCTTCTCTTTAGTTTCATCGTCTTGTTTTGGGTTTTTGGATGTTGTTTTTCTGAATATTAAAAAGCCAAGACCAATAAGAGCTATAAGCATAATAGAAAAAGACACTATTTCATACATTTCATATCCAGCAGCTCTGTTAATAAACTTCAATTGTATGATATAACATGCTTCAGGCAAATATCTACCTGCACAAGGAATTATAGTACTCTCTTCATCAACACTCATTTGGTAACTGTATGCCACTTCTCTATCACTACATTGCTGTACCTCTACGCGATAATGTTCTGGCAATTGTGATACATTGAAGCTTTCTTGTACAAGATTAACTAAAATACCAGGCTCAAAAGACAAGGGTTCACTAAATGCTAATTGGTATTTATTGGGTTCTAATTCTACAATAGGCAATATTAAAGATGTAGAATCTCGATGAGAGAGTAATAGTTGATTACCTACATCTCGTAAGGCAATTTTTGTACGTTCAGAAAAGTCGGTATCCTCAACTATACTACAAGATGTAGTGAATAAAACCAGTAGGTATATAATAAATCGGTTAAGTGTATTAATGGTAATATGCTTCATATAGTAACAAATAACATATAATAATACGACATTTTACATGTGTTGACACTTCTTTTGCATTTTTTTGACACTCTTTGAATCTTCGACTTCTAGTTTTATCTCAACATTTAATCAAAAAATATTTCAAATGAAAAAACAAGTCGTATTAATAGTATTTACAATTGGCTTATGTCTAAGTAGCTATTCACAAGAAAAAATTAATATTAGCACTGAGAAAAGTGAACTGAAATGGTTTGGAGAATATGCATTCTACTTTGGTGGGCATGATGGTATAATTAATATTTCAGAAGGTCACCTTATAAGAACAGATAATCTCATTTCTGGAGGTGAATTTACTGTAGATATGAGGTCAATAATATGTAACGACATTGAAGATGAAGAAGCAAACGCTGGTCTTATTGATCATTTAAAAAATGAAGACTTCTTTGCTGTTGACCACTTTTCTAAAGCTAAACTCGTCATTACTAGAGTTGAGTATCATGATGATACGCATATGAAAGTTTATGCTGATCTTACAATAAAAGAAATTACCTTGCCTATAGATTTTCAGGCTGAAGTTAATTACGAAACCCAACAAATGACTACAAAATTTAAAATAGATAGACAACGTTGGAAAATTGATTACAACAGCAAATTAAGAGATAGTGCCATTGCTGATGGTATTGGATTTGAAATCACGTTAAGTATAAAAGCATTATGAAATATATAATATTTACGATAGCACTACTCTACTCTGTGTTGCTGTCTGGACAAGAAAAAGAAAATTTATATGTACTAGAAGCTGATAGTACATGGTTAAAAGAGATCATTAAATTTCCATTAGGGTTTGCTCAAGATATTGCATATGAAGGCTATGAAGACTTACGATTTGCTAAGAATTGGAGCAAACCTGAAGGTTTAGAATTCTTCACTTATGCTTTTGTATGGAATATCAATCTTTTAGAAGTTCCGACGGTTAGCTTGATAGAAACAAATACGAAATTATATTATGATGGTTTAATGGCTGCTGTTAATAAAGAGAAAGACTTTACAATACCAAAAACTATAGTAGAATTTCACCAATTAGAAAGTGAAGCTGAATTACCAAGTTTTAGAGGTAAAATGTTAGTTCATGATTCATTTTTCACTAAAAAAATCATTAACCTAAATGTTAGTGTTGAAACGACATATTGTAAAGAGCAAGATAAATATTTGATGCTTTTTAGAGTCTCAACTTTAGATTTTGACGATGTAATTTGGAATCAACTAAATGCTATCACTTTAGCTTCCAATATTTGCGAAAAATAGAAACTTTACCTTCTTTAGTTTTTAATATTTCGTTAAACCATAATTCTTCATTTAAGATAGTAAATAGTTCTCTATTAAACATTGAAT
>NZ_JADGDZ010000152.1 GCF_016744625.1 Winogradskyella sp. | reverse complement strand
CTTCACCGTGTATACTAATCTTATTTCTCTCTTTTGTTCTTTCTTTTTATTAGTTAAATGCAATGAATGACAAACTTAAGACGTGTATAATTAATTACTTGGTCTGTGCATACTCGGAAAATCCTTCGGATTTTCCTCTGGTTCGTTTTCTTTTACTAACTTAGACCTAGCCAACGTAACTAGCCATACACGAAGACGTTGTGCGTCATGCAGGATGATACGAAATCACACATAATGGAAAAACAAAATGGGATATTATATTGATTTGAAAAGCATAAGTATTGATGCGTACAAAGAAATTTTAAAAACTACCATACTAATTCCAAGTTGGAAAGTTTTAGAAAATGATATAGATAAAAATCTGAACATTATAAAAAAACACGACATTAAAAACCTTGATGAATTACTAATAATTCTAAAGGACAAAAGCAAAATTCAGGAATTTTCAAAAAAAAGTGGTTTGCCAGATAATTATTTAGCAGTTCTTAAAAGAGTTGTAAATGGTTATCGACAAAAGCCAAATAGAATAAAGGATTTCACTTGTGTTAGTGAAGATATTGTTCTTAAACTTGAAAAAATAGGAATTAAAAACACATTAAAATTATATGAAGAAATTCTGACTGATGGAAAAAGGAATGAACTTTCAAGAAACGCAGGAATTGGTGATAACGAGATATTGAAACTCACTAAACTAACTGACCTTTCTAGAATAAGATGGGTAAATCATACATTCGCATATGTACTATTAGAATCTGGATATGATACAGCAGAAAAAGTCGCAAATGCAAATTATAGAGAACTATATGAGACCATAAAACAACTTAATAACGAAAAAAAAATTTATAATGCTCATATTGGAGTAAATGATATGAAAATGATTATTGAATCTGCCCAAAGTTTGGATTTTGAAATCGAATATTAAAATAGGGAGAAAACACGAACGCACAACAATGTATAAAATTAATTGCTGACACAAGCCTACTTACGAAAATCCTCTCGGATTTTCTATTTTGTTTGTATCTGCCAGATTAGGTGTTTAAACAACGCAACTAATCTTATACCAACCGTTGGTATGCAATTGCCTGCGGCACGTAGAATCGCGTTTTGCAAACGCTTCCTTTCTACTAATTACATACCAACGTCCACTGTTAATCGCACCTCGCCTATTTTATGTATATTTAGTCTAGTCTACGAGAACTCCGAACGAAACTACACACAACAAAATGTATAGCGAATGAGGCGCAATTATGGCTATCCGTGAGGCGCGCCTCACTACGCCATACACAGTGGACGTTGTGTTTCATACTGACCCGTCCTGAAATAAGGCTACATAATTTTAAACATTATGTACAAAAATAACCTTGGAATTGTTTTTCTATTTCAAATGATTAAACATCAAAAGCCAACTTTAAAGGTTTTTATGGTATAAGTTAATTCTGGTAATTAACAAGATTTGATTAATTTTGACAGGTTTTTAGAAATATGAAAATTACACTTATTATAATAGCTTTTACTTGTCTTAATTATTGTTATGCTCAAACTCAGATAGGTCAGGACATTGACGGAGAAGCCCCAGAGAATAGCTTTGGTTATAGCGTTAGCTTATCTTCTAATGGCTCGATTGTAGCAATTGGTGGTTACAGAAATCGTGATAATGGTGGTTGGTCAGGACATGTAAGGGTTTATCAAAACCAAAATGATAATTGGGTGCAATTAGGTCAAGATATTGATGGAGGCTTTGACGATCAATTTGGCTACTCTGTAAGTATAAATGCAAATGGGGATATACTAGCAATTGGAGCTTTATCAGGTTATGCAGAAGTATATCAAAATCAGAATGATAATTGGGTACAAATAGGAAGCACCTTATTTGGAGGAAACTCAGATAATTTCGGAAATTCTGTATCTCTTAACAGTAATGGTAATATTCTAGCTGTTGGTGCACCATCCGATACTAATAGTAACGGGACAAACGCTGGTCGTGTAAGGGTCTATGAAAATCTCAATGGGAATTGGATACAAATAGGAAGCAATATAGATGGTGGCGAGGGCGATGGTGATAGATTTGGTCATTCGGTACGTCTTAGCGACAATGGCTCTATTTTAGCCGTTGGGGCTATTCAAAATTTTGAACCAGGGTTTGTTAAAATATTTGAAAATCAAGGGGGTAATTGGATACAGTTGGGGTCAAATATTGTTGGTGAAACAGCCGGAGATGATTGTGGTTTTTCAGTAGATTTAAATTCAAGTGGAACAATTGTAGCAATTGGATCTGAAAATGCCAATTCAGGTATTGGTCATGTTAGAGTTTTTGAATACCAATCAAGTGTATGGTCACAAATTGGTGGCAATATAGAAGGGAATAATGATGATTCTTCATCGGGAACTTCATTAAGTATTAGTAGTAATGGTAATATTTTAGCCATTGGAGCTACTCATAGTGATGGAGTAAATAGTATACTTTCAGGTAATGCCAGAGTATTTGAAAATCAAAATAATAACTGGACACAAATTGGATCAGATATTGATGGTGAAGGGTTACTTGATCTTTCAGGACGTTCAGTAAGTCTTAATGCAGATGGTTCAGTATTAGCTGTAGGTGCACCTTTCAACGATGGGATAAATGGAGAAGACTCAGGTCATGTTCGTGTGTATGGTCTTGAGTCAAGTTTTGTTATACCAACGTTCGATCTAGTAACTTCTATATGTGAAGGCGATACATTAAACCCACTTCCGACAATATCCAATAATGGTATTACTGGAACATGGTCACCAGCATTAGATAATACGCAAACCACAACTTATACGTTTACTCCTGATTCAGGACAATCAGCTACAACTACTTCTTTAACAATAGAAGTTAATGAAATAATAATTCCAGAATTTGACCCTATTATGCCCATTTGTTCAGGTGAGACGTTAAACCCTTTACCCACCACATCAAACAATGGTATTACAGGTACATGGTCGCCAGCTATGGACAATACGCAAACTACAACTTATACATTTACACCAAGTTTAGAAGAATGTGCCGCAGAAACTACTTTAACAATAGAAGTTAATGAAATAATAATTCCAGAATTTGACCCTATTATGCCCATTTGTTCAGGTGAGACGTTAAACCCTTTACCTACCACATCAAACAATGGTATTACAGGTACATGGTCGCCTGCCTTAGACAATACACAAACCATAAGTTATACCTTTACACCAAACTCCAGTGAGTGTGTTTCAACCACACAACTTGAAATAGTAGTTAATGAAATTGATGAACTAGAGATTGAATTAGAAGTCTTGTCTGCACCTTTTAGTAATCAAGGAGTCATTAAGGCTAATGTTTCAGGTGGGTCTGGTAATTACGAATTTCAATTAGATAATGGCTTATGGGTAACCTCAAATGTTTTTAATAGTCTTAATAATTGTGATCAATATACTATCTCAGTAAGAGATATTAATGATTGTAGCATAGAGGCCAGAGCAACTGCTCAAATATTAAATTATCCCAAATTTTTCACGCCTAATGGTGATGGTGTAAATGAAAGATGGAATATAAAATGCTTAGACTATCAGCCATTAGCAAAGATTTATATATTTGATAGGTATGGTAAATTCCTTAATAAAATTTCCCCTAGTGGAATGGGTTGGGATGGTACATATAAAGGAAAAGCATTACCGTCAAATGATTATTGGTTTATGGC
>NZ_JADGDZ010000070.1 GCF_016744625.1 Winogradskyella sp. | reverse complement strand
ACGATAAGGAAATTAAACTTACAATTAAAAATTGTGATAGTTTAGCAACAATTGAAACTATTGATATAAAAAAAGCTCAGTAAAAACTGAGCTTTTTTTAACTGAAGTCGGGGTGGCAGGATGAAACCAACCACTAACCTATACCTGTAAATCAAATAGTTACAATTATAAAAACATAAGTGTTAACCGAATTGTAATCATATCTCTTGAATTTGATTAGTTATAAATGAAATTTCGTAATAAATAAAGATAACTATTTTAAGGTTCTAATCCTATACAAATCGTATTAAATACTATGATATTTTCTCTAGATATTGATTTACTATTTCTTCTTTAATACCGCTATATTCAGCGAATTCTTCTGCTGTGATAAATTGGTATGGCTTCTTGCCGAAGTGAGCTTTAATGTCATTTAAAAGCTTGCGTCCGTATCGCTCACTTCTTCCTGTGATGCGCTGGATGTCTTTTGGGTATATGCAAACTCTTACTATTCTCATTTAATACTCTATCTATACTTAGTCCATACCTCATCTTGGTATCGTCTATATGTACTCTAATGGCATAAAACGAACCAATCGGAATGAATGTATATGTGTTTTTGATTTCTTTTATAAATCTACTGTCTTTTGTTCTTATAATCAAAAAATTAGAGCATTATGGCTAAACAAACAGGTATTATCAAATTAAAAGGAACTATCGGCGATATTTCCTTCTACAAAAGTGCTGACGGACACCTAGCACGTTCAAAAGGTGGTGTCGATAAGAATCGTATTGCCAATGATCCTGCGTTTCAGAGAACTCGTGAAAATGGCTCGGAATTTGGACGTGCTGGAAAAGGTGGTAAAGTGATCAGAAATGCTATTCGTGTGCTTTTGCAGAATGCGAAAGATAAACGAGTGGTAAGTCGTTTGACAAAAATCTTAGTTGCAGTTACTAAAACTGATGCGGTTAACGAGCGTGGACTTAGAACCATCGAAGATGGTGATATGAATACGCTTTCAGGCTTTGAATTCAATGCCAATGGAAAGTTAGGTGCAACACTTTTCACGCCATATGCGACAGCATATGATCGTGCAACTGGTGATGTAGATATGGATATTACTGCATTTGCACCAACGGTGCGAATTGCTGCTCCAGGTGGCACAACCCATTACAAACTTGTAATGGGTGCTGCAGAGCTTGACTTTGCAAATGAAGCTTCAGTTTTTGAGAGCGCAGAAACTGCTATTCTTCCATATGATGGTGCAAATACTGCTGCTATTAACTTGAGTGTGGCTCTTACTGCTAACTCAGTACTTCCAGTACTGCAGGTTGTAGGTATTGAGTTTTATCAAGAAGTAAATGGACAAATGTATCCGTTGAAAAACGGTGCATTTAACGCTCTTTCTGTAGCAAGAGTAGATACTGTTTAAATGAATGTGTTATTGCATAGGACCTATTATGAAGAGGGCACTAACAGTGCTCTTTTCTATAATGGTCAGTTTTTAGGTTTTGCCATTGAATTACCCTGGTTAAATAACCAGAGAAATGTGTCTTGTATTCCTGAAGGCGAATACGAGCTGAAAGCGAGATATTCAAAGAAGTTTGGTCACCATTTACACATCGTAGATGTGAATGGTCGTAGTCTAATACTTCTTCATCCTGCGAACAACGCGAAGCGCGAGCTTCGAGGTTGTATTGCACCTGTAACGCAGTTAACAGGTATCGGAAAAGGCAGTAATTCAAAACCATTACTTCAAAAATTAGTATCGCTAGGCTATCAAGCATTCGATAGAAACGAAAATGTATTATTAACAATTAAATCTTAAGAAAATGAATATTGTAGATCGTTATAAAAAACCAACACCAAAGTTCTTCAGAACTTTAAGAAATATTGGCATCGCATTAGCTACAGCTGGTGGTGCAATAATTGCAGCACCAATTTCTTTACCTGCATTAGTGGTAACAGTAGCTACTTATATGACCGTTGCCGGAACTGTTGCTACTGCAGTTAGTCAAGCCGTGACTTTTGATGATGAAACTGAAATTCCGAAATCACATTTAAAAGATGACGAATAACTTATCGCATCTTAAATTTTCAATTATTGGTGGTACGATATCTTCAACCTGGATTCATATTACTTCAGATGATATTATCAAAACCATCATAATGGCTGTTTTGGGTGCTGTAGTAAGTTATATTGTTTCTCTTGTACTAAAACGGATTCATCAAGTTTTCAGAATGAGAAATAAAAAGTAGAAAGAGAGCTTCATAATAGATGCTCTTTTCTTTTTACGAGAACTTTCAGAGGTAGCACAAAACCCTTCCAATATTTTTTTAGAAAAACAAAAAAGACAACTATCTAACTGATGGCATGGCAATGCTGTCAAGCTTTTTGGAAAAAATAATGCGCTTGGTATAAGGTTTAAAAAATGGCACGTGCTTTTAAGCGTATTATTTTTTTCAAAACCTTTAGGCTTGAGCTTTATAGCATTATTACGGTGGGCGATGGAAGCCAACTATATTTGTGACCTATTTTATTATCTACCGATTCCTTTGAGTAGATTTTTAAATTCTTCATAATTTCTAAAACTATCGATGTTTAACAAATTGATATTTTTTGAGGATTTTTGAAATGAATTTCTATTGAAACCATTGAATCCAACTTCAGATTCAAATATAGTTTGAATACGTAATGACCACTTTTTCATAAACTTTATTCTTTCTGTTAAATCATGCCTACTCAAATTTTGAGTAGTAGTTTGGCCATGAAAAATCTTATTACGTTCACCCTGAATAATAATCAATCTATCAAAATCATTTTGAAAATCGACACCATAAAGATTAGATAAATCAGAACAATAAATATGCTCAATGCCTTTAATAAAATTTTCAAAATACATTCTCTTATTCTTGGATATAATTGTTCTAAGCATCTTTATATCCTCTGCCGAATAATCCGGATGTTGGTATATTAAAAATGAAAATATCCTACGAACTTGTCTCTCTAATTTAATTATAGAAAGAGCGAAAGAATCAACTCCTCTTGTCTCAAATGAGGATTTTAATAATAAATCAACAGTACTAAATTCTTGTTCAACATTCATATAAATATATTTTTATTATTTAAAACCATTGTTATTAAAACCCACGTCGTTCCTCTCTATACATTTCGGTAGCAATATCGATCCAGTTTTCAAAATCCATTATTGCAGCAGGTGCTAGTGTAAACAATGCTTGGTTTAAATGTCTTACGTAAGTTATATCAGCCCCATCTAACATTTCTTCTAAATCTGGATGAGGTAAATCCTTATCTTCAGGGTCTGCATAATCTGTATGATTCATTGTTATAAAAATACCTTTTGGACGCATACCACCTCCATAGTTATTTCTATGCTCAATAGAACTTAATAAAATTAATGCATCTGCAACGCTATTCTTCTTAATCGTGAAAGGCGCTTTTTTTTCAATCGCCCAGTCGACTACTTGCAATTTCATCTCATCAGTAATTATAGTCTGTGTAGCTCTTTTTATGATATCTGTGATAGCTTCAAATCTTTTATTTGCTTCTTCAATTCTTATATCTTCAGAAGAATATTTTCTTAATAAATTTGAATAAGCCTTACTATCTTCTATTTCTAAATACGAAGTAATATTTTTTGCTGATGTGAAGTCATCCTTAATAGATTTTCTAATAAGTACTAGGATCCTCTCTTTATTACGTTCCCATTCTTCCAGAATAATATCATTTGACAACAAGTTAATCTCACTGTTTTCGAATAATTCTACTAACTCATTGAAAACACCTTTGGGTTCGTCAGCTGCTACATTGGTTATCCAAACGCTTGTATCTAAAATAATATCTACCATTCCGCTAAACTAATTATAATAAGCAGGTAATCCAAAAGGCGCGAGCCGCCTGCGAGATTAGCAAGGTTGTTGTGAGTGAATGCCTGTAGGCACGGAAGGCACGCACGACTATGTTGCAAACACTAGGCTGGCGCAGTTTTTTGATTCAGTTTATTCTCAACCAAAAAGGTTAATAAAAATATTAGTTTTCATTTTTGTAAAAATTTAATTGAAATGGTTTCAAAAAATGTGACAGCCGTTAAAGACCGCAGCGACACGCAGGCTCGCAAAACATTAAATAGCGGTTGTACCTTAATTTTTAGATCTTGCGCATAGCGCAAAACAGCTTTGGATTTTAAGGCACAAGAGTAGCTATGGGTGAGGAATAGAGAAATGTGTGGAATAGTGCAAGTAAATAGTGCTGCGAGGACGTCTCGCCGCAGCAGTACTATTTACGGTAAGCACAAATGCGACGATAGAAGCATTTTTGATTATGAACTATGAAACTAAATGGAACGACTGACGAACACCTTATTACCTGCCTTCCTAAATTTTGAAATTATTACTGCAGATGAATTAAAAGATGAATTGTGCGTTGGCTAAAAATACTGGTTTTGGTAATGAAGCGTCTGTCCGATAGGCAGGTGCGAAATGGACATAACTAGTATTGCGCGGAACTGGAAGCTCTTGCGATTGAGTGAATGTAGCTTTTCGTGAAATGAAGGAATGAGTATGTGCTGGAAGTGTGGAATTATTTAATCTGGGTTAAGAAGCTATTTAAGACTTCACTTAATTCAGGTTTTTCATTTGCAACTTTAGAAATCCATTTTTTAAAATCTTCCATTTTATTTTCTTTAGGAAGAATTAAGAGTATCATACCTTTTACAAAATATTCTATTTTATCTATTGCGCTTGTTTCCCTTGTTAGTTCAACCAAAAATACATCTGGTGGTCTATTGTTCGCTAAGGATGATAACATATAATGACCTAATAATTCAATTGCTTGAAGTTTATTATCGTTTCCATACCAATTTGAGAATAAAAGGCATCGGAATATAAATGGCAATTCATCTATATCTAAAGTTTGATTATCTAGCTTTAAATTATAATACTCCTCAAGAACTATGATAGATTGTTCGAAATTTTCACTTAATAGTAAATGATAACCAAAATCCAAAATCGCAGCTTCTAACTTAACATCCATTTTGAATTGTTTTGCAAGCTGAACGTTAATGCCAAACATTTTAGCAGCTGATTCATAATCTTTAGCTTCAGAGTATGTCTGCCCATAGCTTATATATAAATGATACAAACCTTCAAACATATTCATGCCATGAAGATCTATCGCTTCTCTGTAATAATCAATACTTGTGTCAAATGCTTCAAAAGCTTTTTTGTGCATAGAGTTTGCTCTATAAACATCACCAATAGAATGATATATTTGAGCTGAATCGTAAATCTGTAATTCTAAATTTGAGATAGAATCTCGAAATTCTAATAGTTCGTTAAGCGCCTGTTTTTCTTTGTTGTTGATTACAAGTATGCGAAACAATGCTATTTTGCTCTTAACAAATATAGTAGGGCTTTCTGAGTGCGACAACTCTTTATAAATACTTACAGCTTCATTTTGTTTAGTATCATCTAATTCATCATTAGAAAGATAAGTTAGTATGCTAGCCTTTTCAAACAAAAAAGGTGATTTTAAGGAAGAATCTGAAAATAATTTAAGACCTAAGTCATACATCTTTAATGACTTTTTATATTCCCCTTGCATTCTATGAACTCTACCTAATATGTAATATAAAAAATCCCATTTTACTTTAAAATCCTTTGACAATAATCTATCTCCATACTCTAAAACTAAATAGAAAAAACCTTGGCCCATTAAAGATGACATAAAATTAGAACAAATAGTTTTTGCTTCTGTTTCTCTTTCCATATTTAAAAGTAGATGTACTAAAGCATTAATCTCAAAGAATTTTGAATCTTCATTTATAGACTTCAAGTATTTAATTAAATTTTCTTTTATTTTCTCATCTTCGTTTATGCGAATGTTTTTTGTTAGATACAACTTTATATATTCTGGAATTATAAAAAAATCATCCAAAGTTCTTTCTATTAAAAACTTTTGTTGAAGTGAGGTAATAGCAGCAGTAAAACTTGTTGAGTATTTAGATAATTCATAACGGAAAGGAATATCTAATACTATTAAATATGAAATTAATTCTATTTCATTTTCAACAAGTTTGGATACTATTTTATTCTTAATAAACACTTCTATTTCCCCAATGCCTCTATTTTTTAGTGATGATAGAAAATTAGCTATTGGCTGGTAGTCAATTATTGATGCTGAAAGTTTCAAAAGATATGGATGAGCACCTAATAATTTATGTAAATACCTAATTTCATTTTCGTTAATCTGAGTTATATTATAGAATTCACATAAGCTTTTAAAATCGTCAAACTTCAATCCTTTTAATTGTAACTTAAAAAAAGGATTACCAAAATCCATAATACTAAATCCATAGGTTGTAGATATTAGAATTTTAGAAGATGCTATCTCATTATTTAAAATTTTAATTAATGGTAATAATTGATGTTTTTCAGAATTGAGCGCATCAAACACTATACAAATGGAATATGTATTTAAAGCCTGACTTAAGTAATTCTCAATTAGGTTATCTCCACTTAATAGTTTTTTTTCTAAACTTATATCATTGAAATTATCTTTAAGAAAATTAGAGATATGATTAAAAAAAAGAGCTTTACTATTTATGATTTCACAATCAATCCATAGTATCTTATGAGATTTTATTTCAGCAATTAAGTGAGCTATTAAGCTTGATTTACCAATACCTGAAAGCCCTTCTACAATAATCGTATTATAATTATCAAAATTTTTATTTACAGCTTTAAGTTCTTCTTTTCTTCCAATAAAATTTAGTGTAGCAGGTTGACCGTAGTATGCATTGATTTTGTGTTGTGAATCTGAACCTATAGGGCGATTAAGTAAGTCTATAATTGAATCCTGCTTATCTTCAATTCTATTTATAGTTTCGTTTAGTTGTGGCACGAAATCATTAAATCTCTCTATAACAGATTCAATTAGTCTTGTTTTTATTTTTAGAGGTTTCTCGGAAAATCTTATATGATGGTTTTCTTTAATCTCTCTTAATAACTCTACAGTATATTCATCTGTATTATCTGTTTCTACGTGATGTTTATGACAAAAGAAAATTAAGTTTGAGTAACCTCTTCTTTCTTCATTAGTTTGATTTTTATTGAAGCGCTCTCCACCAGGCATTGCTGCTTCAATATGGCAACATTGAGCAATTAATCTATTTTCATCATTAAACAATAATTCCTCGCAATTTGGGTATGCACATTGATTACCAGACCTAGATAATAATAAATTTAGGGTAGAAGATTTTGGTGTTAATCTTTTAGGTATTTCGTTATCATTTTTCTTTGTCAATACTTCTACTTTTTCTGTCTTCTAGAAACTAACTTAGTTCTGATTGCTTCAATTCTATTAATCTCTTCTGAAGTTAAACCAAGTGTAGTATTTAAAATTTCAGTATTATACCTTGAGAGTACTTCTGAGATATTTTGTTTGTTCTTAAAATTCGTTTTATAATCCTCAAAATCATATACAGTTGTATAGGGTAATGGTAAAGCTCTAAATTCATTTGGTGTTACTTCTAATACACCACCGCCATAATAGCGCCCTTCTAACTCTGCAAATGCGAGTGTTAACGAGTTGTAAAATGAGAATATTATATTTTCAATTTGATAACCATCTTTCGACTCAACCATGTAAGCACTATCAGTCACATAAGCCTCTGCATTGTTCTTTAAAAATTTCGGATATTCATGAGCTCTTTTGAAAAAGAAAGCTTCTGATTGCTTTGCTATATTTGGAACTTGATACCAATGTTTTCTTTGGCGACATTTAAACCTAGTTTCCAATTCCCTATCGGTTCCTATTTCTAAATAACTTACAAGACTTTTAGATAACTTACTTGGGTTGGCCTTATTAAAATCTAAGAGGTAAGCTGGCTTTTCTTCTTCTACAAGTTTCTGAAAATCTTCATTCTCAAATGTTACAGAACCATTTACATAAAATCCTTTTTGAACAATTGGTTTAGAGTAACTCCTTAACCTATTTTTGGTAACTACCTCATCATTAACAATAAAATAATCGTTAGCAGCTGTAACTATGCCTGCTTTATTCTCTACATATTTATTAGTTAAATTTAGTTTACATTTTAAATTCTCTAAGAATTGATGTTCATCTGGTGATAAGAAATGATGAGTCCATTTGGTATTTGATTCAGAAACAGAAATATTTTGCATCAACGTAAAACTTCTATTCTCTAACTCTTCTATATTCTTTATAGTTGTGTAATAAGTACCCTGTTCTTGATGTTGATTATATCCCACTATTAGAACCGTATCTTGTCCTTTGCATTCTTGAAATTGTAATTCATCAAACATGAATACTTCAAGTCTTTCAAAACTTGATTTTAGTAAATCTCTTATTTCTTCTGAAAACTTTACCTGAAGTAATTCTAAAGGAAGAACAAATGCGATAACGCCATTATCCTCTATCTTTTGAATAGCACTCACTAAAAATGCTGTCCATATATTATTAATCTTTTTATCGTTTAACTCACTATCAATATGAATAGATTTACATAGGTTTTTTTGTTCATTAGTAAGTAGAGAGCTTTTTACATAAGGTGGATTCCCTATGATTAGGGAATACAAATTATTATCGGAATTATGAAAATCTAAATAGTCGCTATGAATAGAATTAAGATTAACAACGGGATTACATCTATCTATGGCCTTGTTTAATTCTTCTACCTCTCTTTCAACTATGGTTAGATTAATATTTTGAAATCTATTTAATTGATTGTTATCAGAAATAGCTGCTGCAAAATTACCGTCTCCTACACTAGGTTCTAAAATAGAAATAGAATCTTGATCAAAACTTTCAAGACAGTAATCTGCAATGAAATTTGATAATCTTATTGGTGTGTAATATGAGCCTAAGTTCTTCTTGTTCATTGTTCAATCTCTAAATATTTAAGATAGCCTATAAATTCATTTGCTAACTCTCCTTGTAATTTTAAAATTTCATCTTTTTGAGGACAATCTTTCATATTTGTAATTACCTCTCTAATTTTACTCATCTTCTCTAAAAGAATATCCAACATATAAATAATTGAATATCTACTCAGGTACAATTTAAGTTTGGTATGCATGTATACAGCCTTGACTGATGTATCAACAGGAAAAATATTCCCTTTCTTATCCCTATAAAAATGCTCATTATAATCTTCATCGCACGGGTCTAAGTAATCAAAATCATCATCACTTTTCGCTATATTCACATAAGAACATGAGTAAACTAAATTTTTATAATCAGTTTCCAATTGTGGGTATTTAGATTTTGGTTTAAAATGATCAATATGAAAATTTTTAGAACCACCAAACCATAAATGACTACAGTTTGTATAACCACACCTGCCTCTAAAGTCTTTAGTTAAATATTTTTTATATCCACGATATGATGCTAGTATTGAACCAGAATATGTTCTTTCTGGAATATCTTTTTCTTCTCTAAATTTGACTACCATAGAATTATTGATTTTTTTGTTTATTTATCGCATCAATAATATCATCTGCTTTTTTAATCAATTCTTGTAACCTATCTGTATTAGAGGAAATTCTAATATCTTCTTTTATGTAACCTCTTTTATCTAAAGATTTTGAAACCAAAGAATCTAAATCTAAAAGTTCTTGTTCTTCTGACATTGTCAACGAATCTTCTTCTTGCTTTTTCTTAAGGTCAAGTATTCTTATCTCAGCACTTTCGATTTTGGCTTTATGTTTTTTAATTTGAAGAATTACTTTATCAAAAAACTTAGAAGATTCTTGAACATCTACTTTTTCATAAACAATATTAACATCAGACCCTTTATCTTCAGCATCTTGTTCAAAAGAAGTTAATATGAAAACAGGAAAATCTTCACGAATATCTAATATAGCCTTAATTATATCCGAACCGTTGTAATGAACTGTGGGCGCTTCTTCTGATAATTTGAAATCTGATACAATAGCATCTACAGATGAAGCTAAAATCTCTTTTACGGTTTCATTAATATCATCATTTGGCTTTATTACAATAACCTCAAATTTAGTGTTTGCTCTTAATAAAACACTTCTTTTAAAAGACCTTATATCAGAGTCCACTTCATCTATATATGCAACTTTATAACTCATTAGCTTGCTGGAAGATTTATATTAACCTGAAACCCAGGTCTTATTTTTGTTAATCTTATTGTACCATTATAATCGTCTATTACAGATTTTGTAATCCACATTCCCAATCCTGTACCTATTTGTTCTCCTGTATGTTCATCACGCTTGGTACTAACAAAAGGAAGAAAAATTTTATTTGGATCTACTAAATCTTCCTCTAGACCTGGTCCTGAATCCTCATAAACAACATTAATACCCGTTTTTATATCGTATTCGAAACTAAACTTTATTTCCCTTACGCTTGAAGCATCTGGTCTATTAAAGGCATCTACAGAATTTGCAATTAGATTATTAAAAATGCTATCTAAGTCTATTTCGTGTCCTTGAAAAAACACTTCTGAAAAAACACCTCTATGAATAGAAAATTCAATCTTTTTCTTTGTTAAAATAGAATTCCATAATCGTTCAAATTTTTTGAGGTAATCTACTAAATCTATTTTTCGATATGACCTTTTATCTTTTCTAACAGCTCCTAAAGAAAAATCCAACCAATGCTTTAATTTTTTATCTTGATCTTGGATATCATCAATAAGAATCATAGGATCTAATTCTTCTGGTAATTCTTTCAACTTATCTGCATCCAACAAACCAGATAATATCATTTTCAAATCAGAAGTTCTCGGCAAAAGACTATCGCTCATATTTTTCAACTCGTGAGCAAATGAGGTCACAATCATACCAGCACTAGCTAAAACCCGTAAAAGTTTTTGTTCGTCTTTCAAATCCTCATTTTCTTCATCAAATGCTATTACACCATCAACAAGTGTATCTGTATCATGCTCTGATGTGCCACTACCGTTATCTCCATGTTCTTTATCCTTTTTTTCTTTTGCTTTTCTTCGAGCCTCTTCTTTTGCCTTTTCTCTTTTATTCTTTTCATCAAAGATTTTTTTGAGAGTCATCATAACTTGATTACGATCATTTTCAAATACTCCAATTATTTCTATTAGAATATTCTTAAATAATGAAAACGCATCATTCTCTTGTATTCCTTCACGACTAGATTTATCCTCAAAAGATATATTATGTATTCTAGAGATATTTACAATACCATATGTTTGTTGAGGCCTTACTTTGTAACCTGGCCGTGTAACAGTCGGATTCTGTAATGCTCGTTTACCTAAATCGAGCCAATCAAAAGAATTGCTTTTTACCTCTCCATAAGGTCTCACACGAAAATAATCTCTAAATAATTTAACACCACCAAACTCATTAAGCCATTTAACTCTGTCTCTGTAGTTAACGTTCTTATAAGGATATTTTTTTATTTCATCTTTTTCTTGGCCACCACCACGTTTCATAAAATAAAACTCAAAGTCAAAAGCCCCAATTTTTGATAGGTTGTTATCAACATCTTTAAATCCAGGTATTAATCCCAATAATGTTGTGTCTATTTGGAAAAATCCTTTTTCAAATATTTCTTTACCATAAAGGTTTGATGAATTAGCCACTATATCAGAAGCGAAAAACCCGATATCATCTAGTTCATTAGTATTAAGTTCATTCCTATAAACTTTAATATTAATATTACCTTCTTCATCATTAGAAGCTATAAGACGATAATCAAAATCATCACATACTGTAGATTCTACTTTTCCGTATTCATTTGGATTTAAAGCTGAAAATAAATGAATATTAAAAGTTGAAACAATTTTAGGTGGCACCAGTAACTCTAGGTTAGAATAAAGATTATTTATACTTTTCTGATGCCAATCATCTCTTAAATTAGTTATTTTAATTATTGTTCCTTTATCCTCTTCCCAATTATCAAGTATTGACTCATCTAACTTATATTCGGAAAGAAAATCTTTTGCGATATCCCTAATACTAGTATGCTCTGTATAATCTAAAGTTGCTTTTATGTCTGAAATTATCGCTGATTTTTTATTGAATTTCTCCCAATCTACAGACCATAAAATAACCTTTTCACTTTCTAGAGTCTTGGTATACATGTAGCATTGAGATCCTAATCTATCAATTGCAAAACGTCCAATACCCTTTGCTCCAGTTTTAATACGTTCATCAGTAGATAATGGGTCATCGAGTTTGTCATCTGTACCGATTATCATCCAATGACTTCGGATTTTTTCCTCAGTCATTCCAGTACCTCCATCAATAATCAGAATTTGGTCATCTAATGGATCGATAATGACAATACCTATTAAAGAATCTGCATCATATGCATTTTTAATTAATTCAATTATAGCTCCTCCTGCATTTGCGAAATTTTCCTGACCAATTAGTCTTGCAGTTCTAGCGGATACTGTAAAAGGTATTTCTGCCATATTATTTGCCGGTTATTAACAAAGTTCCAACTTCTACTCCTAAGACATCAGCCATCTGAATAAGTGTTGGCACAGATGGTTGTCTAGAATTAGTACACCAATTTGAAACAGTTGTTTCACTTTTTTGCATTTTTTCTGCTAGCCATTTATTTGACTTATCATTTTCAACTAAAACAAGTTTCAATCTATTCCACTTCTTTTTACTCATAAGAGATATTTTTAGCTTATAAGCAAATATATTTAAGTATTAGCATACTTTTTGGCATTTTTGGAATTATTTACGTTTATCAATAGAGTTTTCTTTGAAGGCCACCAAATTAAACATCTCTCTCATACGTGACCTTATCCTTTCTCCATATTTTTCTTGAAGCTCTTCTGCATTTAAATTGGTTGTTATGTGCGTTAAAACATGTCGTTGTCTAAATACTTCATATCTTGATATGAGTATTTCTCCCATTACGTTACAGTCTTTACCATAATGTCTGCCAATATGCTCGACCCCTAAATCATCAAAGCAATATGCTTTATCATCACTATAATCTTCAATTAATTTGAAGCCAACACCATTAAATCCGAAAACGATATTCCTGCAAGGAATAAAGTTATAGGACTTTTTATGTGGTACGAGATGAGGTAACAACCTCATCAAAGTCGTTTTTCCACATCCTACAGGACCAGATAATAGAATGCCTTTTGCTGTATCAATATCTAATTTCTTGCAATACTCATGATCCTGGATAAAATAGCTTGCCAATTTAAGTAGTAGCTCGTGGTCGTCTTCGTAAATTTTGAAATTTTTACCGTAAAGCAGCTTTCCTTTAGCATCTAGATATTTGAGAATTTTAGGAAAATCGTATGAAATAGATTTACCATCAAAAGACCCTAGTTCAAACTGCGTAGCGCCTTCAATGAGGATATGTGGCTTTTTAGGATTATAGTATGTTGCCGGATGCTTCATAAAGGTTGATTGTAATTTTTATTTCTCACGGTGTGTAAGTTGTCTTGATTTTGGGACACTTGTTTTTCTGTTTTTAATTCTTCAGATTTTAACATCCAATTTTTTGCTGAAGCATGCCAATTTTCAATTTTTATTTTACCTCCAATTTTCCAACCTATAGCCTGATAATGATTATAGAATTTTTGTGCTTCTAATTTTGGCCAGTCTTCTTTTTTAAAAAATTGTAAAACTTCATTTTCATTTTTAGGCTTTTGTAGTTTATAACTGTTTTGTATTGTTTGTATATGTTTATTAGAAGGTACCAGTGCTTGTCCTTGATTTGGGACACCTAAGTCCAGAGCTTGTCCAGAGGTTGTCTCGAATATGAGCATCTTAATTATAGAACCCTTGAATGGATTATGGGATGGTTCATAAATTAGGTATTTGTAATGATGTAATTCTTTAGTGCATCTATGATAGGTAGATTTTGAACCAATCTTAGATAACTTCATTATATCGTCACGATTCACGTGGAAACTATCGCGAAATCGATTGTAATTCCATATTTGAAAAAACGCTAAATACAAACTGATGTGTGTTGGATTAAGTCTGCTATCTTTTGAAAACTGACTAAATACTGCGTTGAGGTGCTTGATGTAATTAACTTCTGCCAAAGCATAACTTATGAAGCTACACGATTTTCTCTGAGTACTTTTAGGATTTCTTCATACTCGTAGAGTATGATGCCTCCAATTTTAGTGTAAGGTAGTGTACCATTAATTCTAAGATTTTGCAATGTTCCTGGACTTACTTGTAGCATCTTTTTTACCTCTGCAGATTTGAGATATTTTTTTGGTTTTGTCTGTGGGTTTTCTGAGAGTAGTTTTTTGAGCTCTCCGAATAATTGCATTTTAAAATCGTAGAGATCGTCTGTAGTTAAAATTGTAGTTGCCATAATAAACGGTTTAAGATTAATAAGCTACCGCCTTGAACTTACATTCGTAGCAGTAGCTATTAATATGATTTGACTTTCGTTTGGCAAATATGAAGGAATTTAGAGTAACTATTTCACAAGACAACACCAAGTTGGGTGATTTTAATCGCTAATTACCAATGTATTACAATAATTTAATTTAAACTTTAATAATACTTTACCTAATACTAAATTTACATAAAACATACTAATTAAGATTTGATATTAAAATACCCAACTTGGGTGTTTTAATCGTCTGCATTATCCATCCTCGAAATAAGTGATTCTTTTAGTTTATCGAGAAATTTAGTTTGGTTAATTTTCCTAGATCTAACTTCCAAATACGTTCTGTAATAGTCTCCCAAATCTATATTAAATACCGTTTCACAGACTAATGCCATCTCTTTAATATCTACCATGCCATTATTAACTACTCCTGCTGAATGTAACGCATAAATAAGTTCAACTAAATCAGTTTTATTAGCAGTCCATAAAAGTTTTGATTGTTTCTGAAACATATACACGCTTGAATCCATACCATTATTTTCAATTTTATCAGATTCTGTTTTTAAATATATAATAAGCATATCATAGGCTATGATTGTAGATACGGTTGTATCATGACTGGTGGCAAATTTATTATCATAAAAAAATGCAAATGAGTCTGGGAAAAGTCTAATATCTGCTTTACCTCTTAAAAAGTATTGCTCATCCAAAAATGTTGCTCCTCTACGATAGTAATGATAAAATTCTAAATTATCATTAAAGAGTTTCTTGTAATTTTAATTCCTTTTTCTGCTTTATCAATCGTATTTTCTATTTCCGATTCTAAAAATTCAATTTTGGATTCAAAATCTCTAACAATTCTTCTAATTATTTTTTCCAAACTCTATATTTAACACAATAAGTATCGAATTTTAATGAGCAATAACTTTAAAATACCAATGAATATTGCAAATTATAATTGCGCATAACTCTCCTTTTTGATTAGAAAATTTATGTTTTATTTTTAATACAGATGATTCATGATTTGTATCTAAAATTTGAACATCTACTGTAAACAAATTTGTAAAAAACAAGTTTTTGGATTTCTTTAGTGATTGATCTACAACCTCAAATTCTAACCTATCTAGAATATTTGTTTTGAATATTTTAGTACTGTTTTGTGCAAAAAAATCTTTTCTAGTTAATTCTGAGTACTTGTAATAAGTTTCATCAACCATTAATAGAAAATCATCTATATCTTCTTGCCCATTGACTTTAAATGATTTATAATACATATTTCACAAAAAAACTGGACACATTTTAAAGCTTAAAACCTTTAAATAGTGCCCAGTGGTTAATCACATTTCTACAAACTATTTTTCTTTTTCTTTTTCCCACCTGTTTGAAATGCTCTTGAAATATTGAAACCAAAATGAATTCCTCCCTCAAAAAAATCATTTGTAGTTTCAGTAATAAAATCTCTTTCAATCATCGTAATTGAATTAGACAAAATAATTTGGAACACATGACCACCTGTTTCTATATCTACTCCTATAGCTAATGCATTTTTTGTATTTACCGATTTTAAAGGATTAATCGTATAAAAATATTCAGCATTTAAAGTCACTCTATTACTTAGTTTAATACGGTTACCAAACCCAATAGCAAAAATATCATGTGAATCTTCATCAATTCTAACAGAATTATTATGAATATATGTTGGGGTAATTTGAAGAGACAGTGAACTATTAATTTTACTTGCTATTAACAATTGTGACGTATAAGCCAATTTTTTATTGAAATCTGGCTTATTAGCAGGATCGTAATCTTTTAATGTTCTGTAAATTATACTTTCGAAAAGAGATACGCTAAAAGGAAAAGATTTTTCTCCTTTACTCTGCCTTATTAATTGATATTTTGCAAAACCATCATATGTTTTATTAAACGAGCTTCTACCTAGACCTAGCATTAGCCTATCAGAAAGACCGTATTCAAATGCAAACCGTATATTAGATTGGTCTAACCCGAATAATTCATCAATACCTTGATTAATCCTACCAAATCTATGAGAGATTAAAAACTCTAGTGTTCCTTTTTTTCTGTTCTCTATTGAATGTCCATTTAATATCCTTGTCCCCTTAAATGTAGACGACACAAATTCTTTATGATTTGGGCTTTCACTATCAAGCACATCCATAAGGTCATCCTGAGAAAAAAGGCTATTAAATGATAGCAATAAAGCTATTATTAAAATATTTTTCATAATCAATTATTTAATTTTTTTATGGTTTAACGAGAAAGTAATTTCAATTGTCTTAGCAATATTGTTTTTAACTACTGAAGGAATTTTTATCTCATAATCAGCTACTAAAACGGTAAACACTCCTTTTAACACCACGCTATCTTTATCAATCTCAATAGCCGCTTCAACTTTAACTTTTTTAGTTATACCATGTATCGTTAAATCTCCTTCAATTGATACTTTACTTTTGTTTTCTAAATTTTCAGCATCAAGAATTTTTCCTTTAAATTTTGCTTTAGGAAACTTATCCGATTCTACATAATTCTCATTGAAATGTTCTTGCATCAAGGACTTTTCGAACATAAAAGATTTCATTAATATAGAAATAGCAACATCACCTGTTTCTAAATCAACAATACTTAATACTTGATTATTGATAGCTTCAATATCTTCTACAGGTGAATGTGAGAAGAATGAAATTGTACCTTGCTTTGTTAGATACCTTTCTTGAGCTTTTAAATTGTTTATTAGTAAAAAACATACTAATACTGATAAAATATATTTCATTTCATTTAATTGTTTACAACATTACATCTGACCAAAATGACATCCATTAAGTATCCTGTACAAATACCTTTTACACTAACAATTTGACCTTCCTTAAGGTTAATTAATTTCTTATTTTCTTTTGTTGATAGATTACAAATAACAGTTCCAAAACCATCTTTTTGATTTTTTATAGTTAGTATAATATCATTATTCTCTGAAGCTTCTACTTTAGATATCTGACCATTCACCTGAATAATCTTATCTAAAAACTTTTTATTAGCTAACTCTTCATCATTCTCATATTCATATAATAAATCAGTAGCATTTGTTATAATATCTGGATTAGCATTATAAACATCTATATGTGGCTTATAATACTGACTAAGCGCCAAGGCTATTATCAACACTCCCACAACAAGAAGTGCAAACCCTATTTTTTTTCGTTTAGTTAGCTTCATATGATTAATTATTTAGTGAACCATTTTCAATCCAACATGTTATCAAATCAATTTCCTCATTTGTTAAAGAACCACCAATTGGCATAGTTCTATTAACAACTTGTTGTTCCACTATTTCTGAATTAGTGCTAACTCCATTGTATGTTCTTAAATCTGGAAATTGATTACCATTATGACAACTCACACAGTTATTGTCTATTATTGGTTTGACTTGGTTAATAAATGATGTATTTGGATCACAGTCTTGGATTGACACTTGAAAATCATCTTCTACATAACTTTCACAAGAAGAGACAATAACACATGATATAATTAATACAAAACTATTTAAATATTTTATGTATTGCAATTTTAAAATTTACATTATTTCTTTTTCCTAAAACCTATATTTTATGCCACTTATTCTATCTACACGTTTTACTTCAATGCATATTTTATATTCGTTTTTTAACGTTGATAGATATATATTTAAGCAAACATAATGTATACAG